>DAII01000065.1:11219-12386 GCA_002496065.1 Methanobrevibacter sp. UBA586 | reverse complement strand
GTATTATGGATTCCATTGCTCCTGGAATAATTCCGGGCAGTGATACAGCACACATTTCAATTTTAGGTTACGACCCCTATGTGGTATACACAGGAAGAGGGCCCTTTGAAGCTTCTGGAGTTGGTGTAGATGTAATTCCAGGAGACATTGCATTTAGATGTAATTTCTCAACTGTGGACAAAGATGGGATTGTAACCGACAGACGTGCCGGAAGAATCAGGGAAGGTACAAAGGATATTGTAGATGAATTGAACAAAATGGTTCTTGAAGACTATCCTGATGTTAAAATTATTTTCAAGGAATCCACAGGCCACAGGGCGGTTCTTGTATTGAGAGGAGAAGGATTGTCCGATAAGGTAAGTGACGCAGATCCTAAAATCGAAGGAAACAAACCTAAGGAAGTTGTTCCATTGGATGATTCTGATGAAGCTAAAAAAACTGCAGACATCCTAAATCAATTGGTAAACAAGTCATATGAAATGGTCAAGGATCATCCTGTCAATCTGGAAAGAATAGAAAACAACGAACCTCCAGCTAACATTATTATTCCTCGTGGTGCAGGTGCGGTTCCTGTTGTAGAACCAATCAATGAAAAATATGAAGTAAATTCAGCATGTATTGCTGAAACAGGTCTTATCATGGGTATCTGTAGATTTGCAGGTATGGACATCATTGAAATGGAAGATGTGACTGGTGGAGTGGATACCAACCTTGACAACATCGTGGATACTATCATTGATCAGGTGGAAAACTCAGACCATGACTTTTTCCTTGTAAACATTGATGGTGCAGATGAGGCAGGTCATGACGGAAACATGAAGGAAAAACTAGAATTCATTGAAAAGGTAGATGACATTGTAATGAGTAAACTCAAGAACTTGGAAGATGTTTATCTAATCCTGACAGCAGACCATTCAACTCCTATTTCCATAATGAACCACTCAGGAGACCCTGTTCCTATGATTATTATGGGGCCTGAAGTAAGGGTGGATGATGTTGAAAAATTCTCTGAAGTGGATGCTGCAAAAGGAGGACTTTCAAGAATTCGTGGATCTGATGTAATGAATATTCTCATGGATTTAATGAATAATTCCCATAAGTTTGGAGCTTAAGGAGGCTTCCTATGGCAAATAAAAAGCTATTTGGTACTTCTGGAATTAGAGGTCT
>DAII01000065.1:5005-11181 GCA_002496065.1 Methanobrevibacter sp. UBA586 | reverse complement strand
GGAAATGTTGTTCTAGGATATGATACCAGAACTTCAAATCAAATGCTTGATCAGGCTATCTGTGCAGGTCTTTTGGAAGGAGGAGTAAATGTAATCAAGATAGGTATGGTTCCAACTCCTTTGGTAGGTTACGCATGTGAAAAGTTGGATGCCGATGCAGGAATAATGCTTACAGCCTCCCACAATCCGTCACCATACAATGGAATTAAGCTATGGAACAAGAACGGTATGGCCTATACTTCAGCTCAGGAAGCAGAAATCGAAAGAATCTACAACAATGAGGAATACATATCTGTTGAATGGGACGAAATCGGTCAATTAAAATATAATGAAGAAATCAAAGGAAAGTATATTGATGATTTAGTTAGTCTAGTGGACATCAAGGAAGGTTTTAAAGTTGTAATTGACTGTGCATCCGGTGCAGGTTCTGAAATATCACCTTTAGTATTTAGAAAAGCAGGATGTGAAGTAACAACCCTAAATTCACAACCTGATGGATTTTTCCCAGGAAGAAATCCAGAACCGAATGCAGATAATCTTCAGGATTTAATGAAGACTGTGGTAGCTATTGGAGCAGATTTGGGAATTGCTCACGATGGTGATGCAGATAGGATGATTACAATTGATGAGAAGGGAAACATCTCTCCATTTGACAGTCTACTTGCCTTGATTTCAAAACAGTTCGGAGGTGTTGTCGTAACAACCGTAGATGCAGGAATCTGTATGGATGAATCATTAGAATCCGTTGGAGGAAGCATCTTAAGAACAAAGGTTGGAGACGTAAATGTAGCTGAAGTAATCATAGAGGAAAATGCTACATTCGGTGGAGAACCTTCTGGAACATGGCTACACCCGGACTTCTGTATGTGTCCTGATGGAATCTTATCCGGTTTGAGAATGGCTGAATTGGTATCAAATGAAGGAAAACTGTCTGGTTTGTTAGAGGAAATTCCATCCTATCCAAACATTCGTGAAAAGGTTACCTGTTCCAAAGAGGCCAAGCTAGCAATTATGGAAAACATGGAAGAATTGTTGTGTGGGGCATTTGATGATATTGAGGAAGTCAATACAATTGATGGAGTTAGACTGACCTTTGATGATGGCAGTTGGGTACTGGTAAGACCATCTGGAACCGAGGACTATGTTCGTATAACTCTTGAATCAAAAGATATGGATAGAGCGGAATTTATCCGTGACGAATGTTTAAGAATTATTAATGAAAACTTATAAAGATATTAATAATATTTAAAAAGAGGTTCATAAAATGAAAGCTATAATTTTGAGTGCTGGTGAAGGATCTAGAATGAGACCATTGACTCTCACCAAACCTAAAACAATGTTGCCAGTGGCTGGAAAACCTATTATTCAGCATAATATTGAATCTTTAAGAGAAAATGGGATAACTGATATTTTACTCATAGTAAGATATAAGGAAGAAATCGTCAGAGATTATTTTGGCGATGGATCTGAATTTGGCGTTAACATAACTTATGCAAGACAAAAGGACTTTTTGGGAACTGCTAACGCCATAAGTTATGGTAGAGAATTTATCCATGAGTCATTAATAGTTTTAAATGGAGACATTATCTTAGATAAGGATATCATTCATGAGATAATTGAAGAGTATGAAAAAGAAAAACCTGACACTCTAATGTTGCTTACGGAAGTTGAGGACCCTTCAGCTTTCGGTGTAGTTGAAATGGATGGGAAAAACATTATTAGCATTATTGAAAAACCATCCCTTGAAGAAGCTCCAAGCAACCTTATAAATGCAGGTATATACGTATTCAATGAGGATATTTTTGCTAAAATTGATAAGACAGAGATGTCTCAACGTGGAGAGTATGAAATCACAGATTCCGTAACCATGCAGATTGAAGATGGCAAGAAGGTCATAGGTCTTCAGACAGACAAGGACTGGATTGATGTGGGAAGACCTTGGGAACTTATTGAAGTTAATGAAGAAGTAATTTCCGAACTCAAAACTGAGATTAGAGGAACTGTAGAAGCTGGAGCTGTTATTCATGGTGAAATTTTCCTTGATGAGGGAAGTNNTAGTCAAATCCGGTGTATACATTGAAGGAAATGTCTACATAGGTAAGAACTGTGATATAGGCCCTAATTCTTACATAAGAGGAAATACATACTTTGGAGACAATGTACATGTCGGTAATGCAGTGGAGATTAAAAATTCAATTATCATGGAAAACACCAATGTCAGCCATTTGAGTTATGTTGGTGATTCTGTAATAGGATCCAACTGTAACATTGCCGCTGGAACCAATATTGCAAACCTGCGTTTTGACAATGAAAATGTCAAGACTAAGGTCAAGGGCCGTAAGATAGATAGTGGTAGACGTAAGCTTGGAGCCATCATTGGAGACTCTGTTAAGACAGGAATCAATTCAAGTCTGTCTCCTGGTGTACAGGTAGGTTATAATTCCACTATCGGGTCAGGTGTTTTGTTATATGATGATTTGCCTTCTGATACTCGTGTATTGGTAAAACAAAATCATATTATTCAAGATAAAAAGAATGATGAGAAANNTATTATGATAAATAAGAAAGACTCTGTAATAGTATGTCCTGGTGCTCAATTATTGGGAGATGTTGAATTAGGTGAAAATGCATCTGTATGGCATGGTGCGGTAATACGTGGAGATGTTGCTCCAATATCCATTGGAAACAACTCAAATGTTCAGGATAACTGCGTAATTCACTGTTCCGATGATTTTCCGGTTGTGATTAAGGATAACGTATCAATCGGCCATGGTGCGGTAATTCATGGATGTACCCTTGAGGACAATGTCCTAATCGGTATGAATGCAACTGTCCTAAACGGAGCACATATCAATAAAAATTGCATTGTAGGTGCAGGAGCTGTTGTTAGTGAAGGCAAGGAATTCCCAGAAGGAAGTTTGATTTTAGGAGTTCCTGCAAAGGTAGTTAAACAGCTAACTCCAGAACAGATAGAGCACATTCAAGAAAATGCAGATAAGTATTGTGAAATTTCTAAAAATTATAAAGAAGATTAAATATGAAACCTAGACAAATTGTTAGTGAAATGGACTCTTATGTCCCAGGTAGGTCTCAAGATGAGATAGCTGAGGAATTTGGCCTTAACAAGGAAGATATTATTAAATTAGGATCTAATGAAAATCCATGGGGTCCTTCTCCAAAAGCTCTTGCAGCAATTAGGGAGGAGGTCAACATCAATAGATATCCGGAATCTGACTTGAGGGAACTCATTCATGAGTATGCTCTTTATTCAGGTGTAAGAGACGATCAGGTGATTGTCGGTGGTGACGGAGCAGATGAAATAATTGATGTATTAGCTAAGACTTTTATTGAACCGGGTGACGAATTCATTGTCCCTCTTCCATCATACATGTACTATGAATATCTTTTATTGCAATACGGTGCCGTACCTGTATATGCTCGTTGGGATTTGGAAGAAAATAAACTGGATGTTGATTCAATAATCGATTCAATTACTGAAAAAACAAAAATGATATTCCTTTGTACTCCAAATAATCCAACAGGAACTCTAATATCTCAGAAAGACATTTCAAGAATAGCTGAGATAAATGAGGATATTCTTATTGTGGTTGATGAGGCATACTTTGAATATGCTGAAGTGACCAACAAGGATTTGATAGATAAGTATCCAAACATCTTCATTATCAGAACAATGTCTAAAGTAATGGGATTGGCTGGAATGAGAGTTGGATTTGGTTTGTCTTCACCTGAAATCATCGAATACATCTTCAGAATAAAACCTGTATTTTCCCTAACAAGATTGTCTTACATTGCTGCTCTTACCACATTGAGGGATAAGGACTATATTGAAAGGTCAATCCATGATGGAATTGAAAGTAGGGAATATCTTTACAGGGAATTGGATAAAATGGACAAGCTCAAGGTATTTCCATCAAAATCCAACTTTATATTGTTCAATGTGGAAGATACAGGAATGACTGCAACTGAACTGTCTCGTAAGCTAATGGCTGAGGGAATAATTGTTCGTGACTGCACTTCATTCAAGGGCATTGACGATTACTGGATAAGAATCAGTATCTGTACTCAGGAAGAAAACGAAAAGTTCATTGAAATCATGAAAAAGGTCATAGAATAATGTTTATTGGTGGAACCGTAATATCATCTGTAGAATTTCATGGAAATATGTCTCTAGTAATATTCATGTCAGGATGTCCCTTATGCTGCAGATTCTGTCATAACGTGGAACTGATTAATGAACAGACTGAAATTACACTAGAGGAAATCGTGGAGGAAATAAACTCCTCCAAGGACTTTTTGGATGCGGTAGTTATCTCAGGAGGGGAACCGTTAATACAGACTTCTGATGTGGCAGACATTTTAAGACATGTTCGTCAACTGAATCTCAAAACAAAGCTTGATACCAGTGGGATCTATCCTGAAGAACTGGAAAAGCTATTGAAAGAGGATTTGATTGATTTTATTTCTTTGGATATTAAAGCTCCTTTTGACGACTACAGGCATGTTGTAGGAGAGGACGTAGGTTGTGATGTTAAAAAATCAATGGAGCTTATCAATGAATATGGGGTTATGTTGGAGACAAGAACAACTGTAGTCCCGACTTTGCACACTGATGATGATATTAGAAAAATAGCCTGTTCAGCCAAGTCAGACATATACACAGTTCAACAGTTCAGAAACAAAAATGTTCTAGATCCTTCCCTAGAAAAGGTAAAAAATCCAAATGCAGTTGAACTTACCGAATTGGCCAAATCATTAAAAGACCATTTTGATGGAACTGTCAGGGTCAAAACAGGTGAATTCGGATTACAAATAATTAAATAGGGGAGTTTACAATGCCTATTCTATCATTTTCAAGTCAAGACATTGATATTATTACGGGTAAAAAAACAATGACTATCCGTAAGCTTTGGAAAACTCCATTGAAAAAAGGAGATAGGCTATACTGCTATTGGAATCTAGTTTCAAAAGAGAAAAAGAAGATATTTGAAGCTATTGTTGAAGATGTTGAAACCATAAAATACGAAGATTTGAAGGACAACGATGATTTGGCTAGGGCAGAGGGATATGAAAATGCCCAAGAAATGGTAAAAGACTTTAAAAAGAAATATGCAGGCCAAATCAAGGACAATGATGATTTTCAAATAATACATTTTAAAAAGCTCGATGTGAAAGACTGGAAAGGAGACAAAATCGATGAAAAGGCCATGATTACACAAAGGGCAGATATTCTTTTTGACAGTGGAAAGTATGACAAATCCACATTATGCTATAATGCAGCCTTGCAGATGGATCCAAATGACATTTATCTATTGAACAAGCAGGGAGATAACCTTTCAAGGCTTGGAGAATTTAGAAAGGCCATTGAATGCTATGATAATGCGTTGGCTATCGATGAGGACAATGAATACATCATAAACAACAAGGCAATAGCTCTTCTAAATGCAGGAGATGTTTTTGGAGCATTGGATGCAAGTGATGCAGCATATGAGGCAAATCCCAACAATCCGATTGTTCTATATTGGAGGGGATTCATTTTAGAGGTTCTGAATGCATTTGATGAAGCTCTGGAAGTATATGATAAGCTGATTAAAATAGACAGTGAAAATCCTGAAGTATGGAATGCACGTGGAAATCTCCTGACTGATATGGGAAAACCTGAAGAAGCCATAGAATCATTTAACAAGGCAGTGGAGATGTCATTGGATGATTCTGAAATGGATGCTGCTGCTTTGAATAGGATGGGAAATGCCTATATTGACTTGGGGCAATTGGACAAGGCACTGGACTGTTACAATGCTGCCATAAACATTGAAAAGAACAATGTAGACTTTTTGTTAAACAAAGGTGTGGTTCTAATGGAACTGCACAAATTTGAAGAGGCAGTAGCTAGTTTTGATAAAGTATTAATCAAAAATCCAGACAATGAGGATGCCTTTTTCCTAAAAGAAGAGTGTCTTGAGAATTTTTAATTATGTAAAGTATCAAAAAATACTTTATTCTATTTCTACAATAATGAATCAAAAGATTTCTGGTATTGTCTTCATAGGATATCTATCCATTCAGTTGAAAAAATCCTTATGATAGCTGGGAGGATGTATTCGGAATACCAAGAGAGATATATGTCTGGAAATAAGTTCGTTTCTTTTTAGGGTTTG
>DAII01000065.1:1711-4999 GCA_002496065.1 Methanobrevibacter sp. UBA586 | reverse complement strand
CTTCCAAATGGGTAGACATACTTAAATTTTGAAAGCTGATTGAAGTAAATTTGTTTTCTATAGGATGATTGATAAAATAAGCAATCTTCCTGTTTATTAAATAAATCTTTAATCTCTAACTCCCTTCTATTCATTTTAGAATATATATAGTCTAAGTTCTATAAATCACTATTTCTATATAATTTACAAAGCTATTCATGTTCCTGTTAATTTGATTTCCATCCAATAACAACTTTCATAATTGATTTTTTTTTAAATTTATTATATTGGTTTTACAATATTAAAACTCATTTTTCTGGTCCTTCAGTTCACTGACAACCTGATTGTAAATCTTGTTTGCAAGTTCTTTAACTGTCTGCTTTTCCAAGGAGTCCAAATCATCTTTGGATTCATCAATGTTTTTAGCTATTTTTATGAAGTCGTTGTAAATCAATATCTTCAACGGTGAGGAAAGATTGTGGGTTGTTACCTTCTCGGCAGTGTACATCATGAAATTAAAGAAGTCTTTCAAGAAGGTATCGTTTACATCATTGTTCCTTTTAAGTTTCTCTGCAATAAGTTCTATAGGAAGTTGATCGTCATGACTCTTGTAGTAGAGAACTTCTAGGTCCTCTCCAAAAATCATGAGTTCCTTCCTTCTTTCAGGACCTATGATTCTCCTTAATGTGTTCTTGTCGCTTTCTTCAATCATTTTCTGAAAACGGTACTCTGTACGATGTCCATTGTACATCATTATGAACATGGATGATAAAACAGCTAGAGNNTATTGTATCTCCAATTTCCCAGTGGGTGAACAAGTTCAATATGATTCCAACGATTATAATAGCTGAAAATCCTCCGATAACCCACGGATGTCTCTTTATGTATCTCAAGAACTTGCTTTCGAGTTTCATAATTGTCTAGTGTATTTTTCTATTAGGCCTATACCCCATTGGGTCATTTCGTCAGCCTTTTCCTGACTGTCTGATTCTGCAAAGCATCTGAATATGGGTTCGGTTCCTGATGGTCTTATGATTACCCATCCGTCCTCTTTCAATATTTTGACTCCATCAGTAGTGTCTATTTCAAAATCTGTTGTTTCACTTACTTCCTTGGCAATGCTTTCCATTACAGCTTCCTTCAATTCATCGCCACATTCTATTTTCATCTTTTTGGAATAGTAGACAGGCAGTTCTGCTACAAGTTCAGATAATGTTTTTTTCTCCTTGGCTATTATTTCCAAGATCTTTGCAACGGTCATCGCTGCATCTCTTCCATAAACAAATTCAGGGAAGATTAAACCTCCGTTTTCCTCTCCTCCAAACAAACCATCTTTTTCTTTCAGTTCACGTGCCACAAGCAAGTCTCCAACAGCAGTTGCTATTATCTCTCCGTTGTATTCATCTGCAATGTCGTATATTGCCTGTGAGGTTGCAACGGTGGTTACAACTATTCCTCCGTCATTTTCCTTAAGCATCTGCTTTTCAACAAGTGCGAATGTCTTGTCTCCCAAAACGAAATTTCCCTTCTCGTCAATGCATATTGTTCTGTCTGCATCTCCGTCATGGGCAAGACCGATGTCAGCATTTAATTGTTTTACAACTTCAATCAGCTCGGTTAAATTCTCTTCTATAGGTTCAGGGTCACGTCCTGGAAAAAATCCATCAGCTTGACAGTTTAATGTGATTAATTCACATCCAAGGGCTCTCAGAAGGTAAGGTGCGGTAAAGCATCCTGCTCCGGAGCCACAATCAACTACAACCTTTAACTTTGCTTCACGAATTGCATCCGCATCAACGCTTTCTACAACAGTATCAATGTATTCCTGAATTATGTTGTCGTTTGTATAGGACTCTCCAATTTCATTCCATTCTGCCCTGTCAGGTTCGCTGTCAAAGTACATCNNGAATGCCTATACCAAATTCATCAAGGAATTTAATCCCATTGTATTTTGGAGGATTGTGTGAAGCTGTAATCATAACTCCACTGTCATAATAGTTTCTAACGGCAAACTGAACAGCTGGTGTTGGTAAAATGCCTAAATCAACCACATCACATCCTGCAGAAAGTAATCCTGATTTGACTGCGTCCATCAACATTCTGCTGGTTGTTCTTGTATCTCCACCTACAGCTACCTTTCCCTTAATCAGACTTCCATAACACGCTGCAAGTCTTGATGCAAATTCTGGGGTGAGAACATCATTTGCAGTTCTCCTAACACCAAATGTTCCAAATAATCTTTTTTTCGCTGACATTTCATTTCCTCACTTAATTTATAATTATATATTTCTTTTATAGTTCTATAATTAAAAATTTATTTGTTAGACTCTTCAACACTCAACCCTAACTTTCTTGTGACAATAGGATTCAACAATCCGTAGATGATTACGGTAGCCAGAATAACGCAGAAAACCACAGGAACCAATTGAGGTATATATATGCCTCCAGTATTCAATTTCAATGCAAATAATGATGCTGATGCTGCAGCCACTATTCCTCTAGGATGTATGAATCCAAGGAACAGCTTTTCCTTAAATGTCATANNCATTCCTGCTGTTGAAATGAACGCTGTGGCAGGCCTTAGGATTAACACATAAATAGCTACAAGAATTAAACTTGGAACCAGATACTTGAAAAGGTCTTCAATGTTCACCATTGAGGACAATATTATAAATAATAATCCAATAACGATAGGTTCTGCAAATTCATTTAGTTTCTTGGTAATGGCAGCGTTTCTTTTCTCCTTGTTTGCCAATACGACTCCAATTACAAGTGCTGTAAACAATCCTGCTTCAGGGAACAGCATTTCTCCAATCAATATTCCTCCAAATACCAGCATCCAAATAACAAGAAGTAAGTATCTACGTTGAATAAATCCTCTATTTTTAGCCTGAAGATAAAATGCAGCTATTAAAACTCCAAGAACGCTACCCATTATAACTCCCAAAATTGCCGTTATAATCAAATCGTTAATCATGAGGTTGTGCCATGGTATTATCTTAAACAATGTATTCTGCAGAGTCATATGGAGTACTGAATTGAATGGGGAAGTCTCTGAATGTAAGATGCTTTGGAGATTGTGTACAATAAGAAGTATGTAAAGCACAATTGTAGCTAGCACTGCCCCCAAAGGATCTGTTATAATGGCTTCCCAGTTGGCAATGTGTTTTAATTTTGGATTAGGATTTGCATAATCCAAAATAGGGCCGATAACAGTTGGTCCAGATACAATAAGCAATGCTGAAATCAATGCAGAGTCATACCAGTTTAGAGAAAAAAGAAAACTGATTACAATTGTTCCACATATAT
>DAII01000065.1:0-1702 GCA_002496065.1 Methanobrevibacter sp. UBA586 | reverse complement strand
TGCTTTTCTTTCATCCTTTTTAAGCTTTGAAAAATCAAGATTAATGCCTCCTGCAAATAAAAGGAAACCTACTCCCAATGTAATTAATGTGTAAAATGATTCTCCAATTAGGGATGTTGGGTCAATCAATCCCAAATATGCCCCAAAAAACATTCCTGCTGGTAAGAGAAGTACTATACCAGGTATCTCTTTAATCTGTGCAATCCATTGAAGTCCCACTCCCAATATAAATATTAGAAAGAGACTTATTACAACTGGATCATTAAATCCTATTGAAGCTAAATAACCTAATGCCGTCATATTCATTCTCCTTTTTTAATTTAAAAGTAGTAATATAAAAACTTTTTCATAAAATCGAGATTGAAGCTCCGTCTGACAGTATCAATTCCAGCTTCGAATTGAATTCGGTTATTTTCCCACTTGCCTTCACCTTTTTGCCTTTAAACATTTCAATGCTGAGATTGGAATCTTCCATCTCACTGACTGCCGAGTTGAATATTATTACGGGCAGGATTCCAGTGCCATCATTAGNNGTTTCTCCTGAGGAAGATGGTTTGATTTCCTCAACCACTCCACTTATGGCCACTTCCTCATCTATCATTCCCTTTGTCAGGTCTTCAATCTTAACTTCTTTCACCTCAATTGAGGGGGTGAATATGATAAGTCCGATAATCCCGATTAGGGTTGTTATGAGAGATATTTTGATAATCCTTTCATCAGTAATTTCCATAAAAAATATTTTCTTAAATCCAATTAAAATAAGCGATAGGATGTGGATTTAAGAAATTTAGGTCAAAATATAAAATTTATTGGTTAATATACATTGAAATCAACCTTTCAACGGTATCAACATCACTAAGGCTTTTATCCTTTCTAATATTTTTGAAAACAGGGAATCTCAATGAATAGCCAGCCTCATATTCTGGACTTTTGACAATCTCACTGAATGCTATTTCAAATATCAGTTTAGGTTCCACAGTGATTTTCCGGCCTTTTTCAGTAATCTTATACTCTTCCATTTTCTTGGTCATGTATTCTAGGGTAGCATCATCAAAGCCTGTTGCAACATAGGCCACGGTTTTGAATTCATCATCCTCCCCTCTAAGGCCAAGCAGATATGATCCAATGAATTTTGCACGTTTACCTATTCCGTGAACTCCTCCTAAAACAACCATGTCAAGTGTTTCAGGTTCGGCCTTCCATTTAAGCATTTTCNNNTCATTATTCCTTCGTGATGTTGGTCAATGGACATTTCAAACAACTGTTCGATTTCAGGAATTGTTTCGGGAGTTCCATAAACCATATTGCTCAAGTTAAGCTCATTAGGAGTTGTATCAACGATTTCAGTAAGCTTCTTACGTCTTTCAATTAGAGGTTCATCAAGCATTGGAACTTTGTAGAAAAGCAAATCAAAGAGGAACACCTTTAACGGAACGTTCTCANNTTTTCTGCGGACACGGTGGAGAACATTCTGGAAAGACAATGGCTTTCCGTCTTGTGTAGCTATCACTTCACCTTCCACAATAAAGTTTTCATGGGGCATGTGCTCGTCAATCAATTCAACGATTTCTGGAAGGGCATGAGTAATGTTTTCCAGTCTTCTGGTAAAGATTGTTATCTCATCGTCATTCCTATGAATCTGAAGACGAATTCCATCATATTTTGTCTCACAGATTGCAAGACCCATCTCATTAATGATTTC
>DAII01000144.1:1298-4293 GCA_002496065.1 Methanobrevibacter sp. UBA586 | reverse complement strand
TAGGATTATTAAAAAATGGGGATTTTTTTCCTTTTTCATAGTATTTATTTAAAAAAACCATTTTTCAATTACTCTTAAATATAAAAACATATAATTTAATAAATGTTTAAAAAACAGTAGGTGGAAAAATGGAAAAATACGACATTATAATTATTGGAGCAGGACCTGGAGGATTGACAGCAGGAATATATGCCGGCCGTCAGGNNACTAAAACATTAATCCTAGATAAGGAATTTGCAGGAGGAGTAGGTCGTGAGGTCCCAGAAATGGAAAACTATCCGGGTTTTGATCTTATTTCAGGTTTGGCACTTATTGAAAAAATGAAGGCACAATGTGAAAAAAATGTTGAAATACATGAATTTGAAGGAGTCAACACCGTTTTGGAAGTTGATGGGGATGAATACAACTTCGAAGTGCAAACCGAAAAGGAAAGCTATCTTACAAAAACCATTATCATAGCAACCGGAAGCGAACACCAGCATTTAAATGTTCCAGGTGAAGCTGAATTTAAGGGATTGGGCGTTAGCTATTGTGCAACCTGTGACGGATTGTTTTTCCAGAATAGAGACATAGTGATGGTAGGTGGAGGAAATACAGCACTTCAGGAAGCAATTTTCCTAAGTAACCTTGGATGTAATGTAACCATCATCCATAGAAGGGATGAATTCAGAGCTCAAAAAATCCTTCAGGAAAAAATCAAAGAAAAGGGAATCAAAACAATAATGGATTCCACTGTTAAATCAATCAATGGAAAGCAAGTTGTTGAAAGCATAACAGTTGAAAATGTTAAGACAGGAGATTTATGCGAATATCCTACTGATGCAGTTTTTATAAGCGTTGGATACAAGCCCCATACAAAAATAGCTGAAGAATTGGGAATTGATCTTGATGAAACCAACCACATCATTACCGACAAGTGGCAAAAAACCAATAAAAAATACGTCTATTCTGCCGGAGACGTTTGTGGTGGTCTAAAACAATGGGTAGTTGCATGTGGAGAGGGTGCTTTGGCTGCAACCTCTGCATACAAGGATATTGAAGGTTAAATACCTTCTCTTCTTCCCATAAGATAAATATAAATAAAGAATGCTATTAATAAAATAACAACTACTGGCAAGAGCCAAATAAATATTTTAAATACAACAAATGCTATTAGAATAGCAACTATAATATAAATTAAATTTGTAAGTTCCATAAAGTTTAATTTTATAAAATATAATATATAAATCTTTAGAATGACTGTTTTTTCCTATTTTTGAAAATTATTTATAATAATAAAATCTAAAGTATAAATATACTAAACTAAGGAGTATAAAATGACAATTTTAGTTATTAATAATAAAGGTCAATACAATCATAGAATTCAACGTAGCTTACAATATCTTAAAATTCCATCACAATTAGTTCCAAATACTTTGAATATTGAAGAGATTGAAGCTAAAAATCCAATAGGATTGATTTTAGGAGGCGGACCCTCCATTGAAGGTGCTGGAAACAGTGAAGAGTATATCAAACATTTCGATATACCAATTCTTGGAATTTGTCTTGGACATCAATTAATAGCTAAAGCATATGGTGGAGAAGTATCCACTTCCGATACTGAAAGCTATGCAAAAGTCAATTTGGACATACTTGATGACAATAATTTATTTAACGGATTGGCTCCAAATATGGAAGTCTGGTCATCACATAAGGATGAGGTCAAGGTTGTTCCTGAAGAGTTCAAAATTTTAGCGAAATCCAACCTATGTGATGTGGAATCATTCAAGCATAAGGACAGAGATATCTTTGGAATACAATTCCACCCTGAAGTGCATCATACTCCTAAAGGTTCTATTATTTTTGAAAATTTTTATAACATCTGTAAAGAAAGGTGTAAATAATGATTGATAATGCTGATGATTTAAAAGAAAAAGCTCTAGCAAACAAAATAGGATTAAGAAAAAAATATGTAAATATCCCAATTGGCGATGATGAATACGGTTTCAGGCTTGCTGGAATTGGTGCAAAGGCCGTGAAACTTGAAAAATATGTTAAATATGACGATATAATGGAAGCCATTGAAGAGGGCCACGACGAAGGTTTGGAAGCAATGATTAAAACCATTATTGAGGAATATGAACCTGAAATAAAAGAAGAATAGTGATAACGATGCTTAGCCCAGATGAATTTATCAAAGATGCAATCCAACAAATAAAAGATGAAATTGGTGATGAAAAAGCTATTATTGCACTGTCTGGTGGTGTAGATAGTTCAGTATGTTCAGTTCTTGTTCAAGAAGCTATTGGAGATAATTTAATAGCAATCTTCGTAAACCATGGTCTTTTAAGAGAAGGAGAAGTGGAAGAAGTTACAGACACCTTTAAAGACAGGCTCAATTTCAATTATGTTGATGCTTCCGAGGAATTTTTAGATGCACTTGAAGGTGTTGAAGATCCTGAAGAAAAAAGAAAGATTATCGGAAAAACCTTCATTGACGTGTTTGAAAGGGAAGCAGACAAGACCGATGCAAAATTCCTAGTACAGGGAACAATCGCTCCTGATTGGATTGAAACAGATGGAAAAATCAAATCCCACCACAATGTTGCACTTCCAAGTGGAATGGTCTTGGAAATCGTGGAACCTATCAGGGACCTTTACAAAGACGAAGTAAGAGAAATCGGATTGAAATTAGGTTTACCTGAAAAAGTCGTACACAGACAACCTTTCCCAGGCCCAGGACTTGCAGTTAGAGTCATCGGCCCATTAACCAAAGAAAAATTGGACATTGNNAGATTGAAGCAGCAGGCATAGACAAGGATGTATGGCAATACTTTGCGGTTTTAACAGACACAAAGGTAACAGGTGTTAAAGGTGATCAAAGAGACTTCGGTTATCTGGCCGTCATCAGAATTGTAAACTCAGTAGATGCAATGACAGCATATGTTCCAGAATTGCCATGGGAATTAATTCAGAAAATGTCACAGAGAATTACCTCTGAGGTTTCTGAAATCAC
>DAII01000144.1:211-1273 GCA_002496065.1 Methanobrevibacter sp. UBA586 | reverse complement strand
CCATGAATTTCATGGAAACATTAAAATAGTTTTTAACTATTATTTTTTCTTCTTTTTTTTACACTATTGATTAATTATGATTACTTCTAAAAATGCATATCTTAAAAAATTAACTGAAAACATTCAAATGAAATCAGTAAAGGTAGGTAAGGACCTAGAGGGAAGTACACCCCCTTCCGTATTCATCGGAAGATGGTCCTATCCCAAAGTATATGCCGGGCCCATGATGGTATCACAGACAGGAGACACATACATAATGGACTCTCCCGAATCATGGCTTGAAGAGAAGAAAACCCAAGATGAAATCATCAATTATAGGATGAACCTTGTTCGTGGAAAGCAATTGATAAAAATTGATGATTTAGAAAATCCATTTATTGAAAAGCTTCAAGACATTTCACTTGCATCCAAATCAATCGATAGTGAGGNNGAAGAAACGTCCTAGAGGAGCTGTTCTAAGTGAGGATTCAATGCCTCACGGTCCCAGTGCAACCATTGAAAAATTCGACATAGATGCCGTAAGATGGGATAAACAGTTGGAGAAAACATTTTACGATACTGATTTAAAAGCAGCACAGGCTGTCACCAAGCTTCATGACAAGGACGTTCCGTTTTCAGCCATGCAAAAGGCATTCTCAGTAGGAGCCATTGGAACTAAAAACAAAAGAAAGCTAGTTCCAACCAGATGGTCAATTACAGCATGCGATTCAACCCTAGCAGATGAATTTTTAAAAGAAGTGAGAAAATTCGAACAGATAGATACATATAGAGTTTACGAGTACGGCAGCCTTAAAAATTACTATACAATTATTTTAACATCTACTGAATGGCAATATGAATGGTATGAGGCATTTATAAAGCTTCTTGGAAAGGAAGAACTATTATTTACCGATTATGAAAAAAACAGCGGGAAAAAAGAATACTCAACTGTAGGAGGATGCTTCTACACCTGCAAGATGACAGTGCTGGACGCATTGAGACGTGAGAAAAAACAGGCAGGACTCATAGTCTTGAGAGAGGCCTATGAGGGATATGTTCCATTAGGTGTGTTTAACGTTCGTG
>DAII01000144.1:0-194 GCA_002496065.1 Methanobrevibacter sp. UBA586 | reverse complement strand
TTGAAAGAAGCGTTAAGCTATTGTGGCAGTAAGCTGAAACTTCCAATAAGCAAATACATCAAATCTGGGAAGTTACTTAATGAAATGCTTCACTCAAAACAGACAACATTAGATGCCTATTTCAAGAAATGATTTTTATGACCTTTAAATTTAAAGAACCTTCAATTAAAACAAAAGAAATAATGGCAAATGTA
>DAII01000102.1:900-3100 GCA_002496065.1 Methanobrevibacter sp. UBA586 | reverse complement strand
TTAATGATTTTGTTGAAATAGCTGATGCAGTCGTTATAAATATAGGAAACACAAACCAAGTACAGATGGATGCAATGGAAATGGCCAGCGAATACGCCTCCAAGATAGGAACACCAATCATCGTTGATCCTGTAGGCGTTGGAATAGGTGATTTGAGAAGTGAAATAGTTCTGAAACTATTGAAACAAGACATCACTGCAATCCGCGGAAACATGAGTGAAGTAAAGAAAATAGCTCAATTGGTAGGAATATTGGACCATGCAAACAATGTTAATGGAGTGGACGTTTGTTTGGATGATGTCGTAACTGAAGAAAATCTAAAGACAAATGCCGAAACAATCAGGGCACTTGCAAATGAATTGAACACCATAATAATAGCCAGCGGTGAAATTGACATCATGTCCGATGGAGAAACTACAATAGCAATTTTCAATGGGGATGAAATGATGCCTTGGATTACCGGAAGCGGATGTATGCTAACCTCCATCGTAGGGGCCTGTATCGGAGGAAGTGATGGACTTATTGGAAGTTTAATAGCTAATCTAATAATGACAAGAGCAGGAGAACTTGCAAGAGAGAAGGTTGATGAACTGGATTTAGGAACAGGATCATTCAGATCATTTTTAATCGACTACCTATCCAAGGCCGATGGAGATGATTTGGTAGAACATGCAAAGATTGAGATATTATGAAAACCGAAGACTTGGAATTGTACCTTGTTACCAACCCCCTTGAAGATGAAGAGAAATTCCTTGAAACCATCGAGGAAGCTATTCTGGGCGGAGTTACCATAGTGCAATTACGTGAAAAAGATAAAGATACACGAGATATCTATAATATTGCAGTAAAGGTTAAGGAAATCACAGACAAGTATGATATTCCTTTGATAATTAACGATAGAATCGATATAATGTTAGCTATCGACTGTGCCGGAATCCATATCGGTCAAAGTGACATGCCATGTGACATTGCACGGGAAATAATTGGAAAGGACAAGATTATCGGAGTATCAGCCCACACCCTTGAAGAGGCTAAAAAGGCTCAACAGGATGGAGCAGACTATTTAGGATGCGGAGCAGTATATCCTACAAAAACAAAGAAAAATCCAAGTCATGTGACTAAAGAGGATTTAAAAAACATATCAGACACTGTAGATATTCCTATTGTAGCTATTGGCGGTATAAAACTAGATAATGCAGAGGAATTGGTCAATACCGGAATATCAGGATTATGTGTCGTAAGTCAAATTATGAATTCTGAAAATCCACGGACAGTATCTGAAAAATTATTGAAAATATCCAAAAATATAATTTAGAAAGATTAATTCTAATCTTTCATTTTTTTACTTTTTTTAAGAGCTTCCACAGCTACAAGAGGTTTTCCTGCAAGCATACTAATGCAAGCACCTCCACCACTACTTACATGATCCATTTCATCAGCAAGACCTGCACCATTAGTAGCTGCTGCAATATGGCCTCCTCCAATAACTGAAAATGCCTTTGAGGATGCTATTGCATTAATCAGGTCTTCAGTACCCATTGCAAAGTCAGGGTTTTCAAATACCCCTGCCGGACCGTTTGCAAATACCATTTTTGCTTCCCTAATGATTTTTGCATATTCCCTGATAGTATTTATTCCAATGTCGAATATTGAATAGTCAGGAATCTCATCAATTCCCACATCAACTCTTTCACCATCCTTTTCAACGGCAACATCACTAGGATAAAGTACCTTATCTTCACCGTATTTATCTAAAAGCATTCTGGCCTTCTCAACCATGTCCCCATAGCCTCTGGCTTCGATAAATGCTCTGTTAACATCATTAATGTCATGATTTGCAGCCCATAAAACAATGTTTGCAACAATACCTGTAGTTAAAACCTTATCTGCAGTACCGTTACCCAATACATTGTCCATAACCTCAATTGAATCGTCAGGTTTCATTCCACCAAGCAAAAAGACACATGGATGTTCCACATTATCCAAAGCATTTTGAATAACTGTCAATTCCCTCTCCATTACCCTTCCTGCAGCTGACGGTGTGTTTATAGTAAAACCAACAAGAGAGGTTTGTGACCTGTGAGCCGCTGCAAACGCATCGTTTATGAAAAGGTCAATATATGGAGTCAGGGCCTTGACAAAAAGGGTCTGTGACTGTTCTTCAGGAGAACGTGAAAGAGTCTCCTCTGAGAAAAAGCGT
>DAII01000102.1:0-768 GCA_002496065.1 Methanobrevibacter sp. UBA586 | reverse complement strand
CTGAGCCAAAATAACAACCTTAGCTCCTTTTTTAGACAATTCCCTGATTGTTTCAGAGTGCAATCTCAATCTGGTATCGTCCAAGATGGAACCGTCAGTTGGATCAACTGGAGCATTAATGTCAATTCTTACAAGTACAGTCTTATCTTCTATTTCAAAATCGTCAATTGTATTAAATTCTTTAACCATCTTCTCACTCGAGATTTATATTTTACTAACAAGGTCAATTAAAGCATCTTTTGGACTTTCCGCCTTTATAATACCTGATGCAAGCAATACACCTTCTGCACCAAGTTCAAGAGCAGCAGCCATGTCATCACCTGTAGAGATTCCGGCTCCACACAATAACTTAATGTCTTTATTGATTTTTTTGACTTCCTTAACTGTATCCTCAACGACTTCAGGTTGAGCTTGTGAAACAGGTATGCCTGTTCCAATAAGTTCAGGAGGTTCAACTGCCAGATAGTCAGGACCCAATGTAGCTGCCATCTTACTGGTGTTTATGTTATTTGTACATAGACAGGACAATACATCATTTTCTTTGGTCAAGGCAATGACCTCTTCAATATCCGCCAATTCCATTCTTTTTTCAGAATGGTTGATTCAACTTCCATTAATTCCTGCCTCCATCAATGTTTGAATTAAATCATGGCCTGTATGGCCTCCAGGAGTAATTGCATCGATGTTTTGTGCAAATACTGGAATATTTGTTTCCTGTTTAATTCTATAAATATCTGCAGCTTGTGGTGCTGCTACCATTGTAATTCC
>DAII01000138.1:2712-4153 GCA_002496065.1 Methanobrevibacter sp. UBA586 | reverse complement strand
ATTATGAAAGATAAATAAATTTATCTAAAGTGAGAGTATGAGTGTTTCAGTTTTTGTTCCAGGCCACATTACAGGCTTTTTCAATATAGAAAATCATGAGGATCCTCTAAAAAAAGGATCATGTGGTGCAGGATTTCTTTTAAGTAAAGGAGTTACAACTACAATTAAAGATAGTAGAAATGATGAAACTTCTATTAAAATCAATGGAAAAATTGATTTAAGAAATGAAACAATCATTCGTGAAGTCTTGAGCATCATGGATATAGATGATATCATAGATATTAGTCAAGAAATCGCACTTCCAATAGGTGCGGGATATGGTACCTCAGCATCTGCGGCAATCGGAACTGCAATGGGAGTTAACCATTTTCTTGATTTAGGCCTTTCCCTAGAAAGGTGCGGTCAGATTGCACATCTGGCTGAAATAAATCTCGGTTCTGGATTGGGGGATGTAATAGCAGAACTTGGAAGGGGAATTGTCCTTAGAACTAGGCCAGGGGCACCGGGAATAGGCGAAATTACATCATTCGATGAACATGACCTTTTTGTTGGCTGCAAGACCTTTGGTGAAATCAGCACATCTTCCGTTATTGAGGATGACCATTACAAGAAGGTGATAAGTGACTGGGGTTTGGTGGCCAAAGACAATTTTCTAAACTCACCTACAGTCAAATGTTTCTTAAGACAGTCCAGTGATTTCTCCNNAATGAGTAGAGATGTTTCAGAGCTTGTGGAGAGATTAAACGATGAGGATGAGATTTTAGGATCTTCCATGGCAATGCTTGGAAATACTGTATTTGCATTTGCAGACAGCAGAGATAATCTTGAAAGTCTGGACATCAGTGGACTGGAGATATATGAACTCAACAATGAAGGTATTGTTAATGATTAAGCTTAGCTACAACATTGAAAAGTACAGGGAGCAGCTGTTTGAAACGGTAGAGGATGAGGATGTCATAATTGAACTTGGATGTCATGTTGGCAAAACAACCGAAAGAGTTCTAAAGAAATATGAGAACTGTAGGATAATAGCTATGGACAACAGTCCCGAGGCAGTTGCAGAAATGGAAAAGCTTGAAGAAAAATACAATAATCTGACCTTCATATCAGTTGATGTCAGATTGCACGACAAAATAAAGGAAGTTTTTGAGGCTTGCCAAACATGTGACATACTCTCAATTGATTTAGGTGGTGGATATCATCCTGATACTGTTNNACTGTTTTTAAGGTATTTTACATTTGGTCATCAACGTTTAAGCCAAGAAGTACCTTGATTAGAAATAAAGGATTGATTGATTTTTGTAATTCTGCCATCAAAACAGATGAAGATTTCAACTCAAATGAGGGATATCTGTCTTCTCATGGGGATGAAGGGATACCTCCTCAAATAAAAGAATTTGATTTATGGTCTTCTTCATTGAAAAATAATAAAAAGGTTTAT
>DAII01000138.1:0-2665 GCA_002496065.1 Methanobrevibacter sp. UBA586 | reverse complement strand
GTTTTAATGAGGTATTGAATGATGATTGGAAAGAAGATTCGTTTAGAAAGAATCATGAACAGAGATACAGGAAGAACTGTAATTGCACCAATGGATCATGGTGTATCAAGTGGACCATTAAAAGGAATCATTGATATTGATTCCACAATCGAAAAAATCTCCCAAGGGGGAGCAGATGCAGTATTGATGCATAAAGGTATCGTACAGCAAGGTCACAGAGGATATGGAAAGGATATTGGTCTTATTATCCACTTGTCAGCAAGTACTTCTCTTGCACCNNCTCTTGCACCGGATCCAAACAACAAGGTAATCGTAACATCTGTTGAAAAGGCTATTCAGTTAGGTGCAGATGCAGTTTCAGTACATGTGAATCTTGGATCAGACACTGAAAGTGAAATGTTACAGGAATTAGGTTATATCGCTGAGACCTGTAGTCAGTGGGGTATTCCATTGATTGCAATGATGTACCCACGTGGTCAGAAAGTAGAAAACGAACATGATGTTGAGCTAGTCAAGCATGCGGCTCGTGTAGGTTCAGAATTAGGTGTGGACATTGTAAAAACAAACTATACTGGAGACCCTGACACTTTCAAGGAAGTAGTTGACGGTGCTTTGGTACCTGTCGTAATTGCAGGTGGTCCTAAAACCGAAACCAATGAAGAATTACTCCAAATGGTTAAAGACTCTCTTGAAGTTGGTGGAGCAGGTGTCGCATTCGGACGTAACCTTTTCCAAGCTGAAGAACCTGGTAAGATAACCAGAGCTATCTCTGAAGTAGTTCATAATGATTTAGAAGTGGAAGAAGCATTGAAATTTTTAGATTAAGGTGATTTTTTGCAAAATAAATTCGCTTGGATAATGACTCCAAATAAGCCTTGGGAAGATAGAAAAGAAATGATTACAACAGCATTGGTATCCGGAATAGATTATGTTTTGGATTTTGGAGATGTTAGCACAATTAAAAAACTCGGTAACGTTAATGTAATCTCCAATTCTGAAGATGCGGATATCTATCTGGTTGGAATTGATGGTGAAGGTGATGGATCTTTAATCCTTAGTGAAGATTTATCTGAATCCGTTGATATTAAGAATGCAAAAGAGGCAAAGGCAAAAGGCAAAACCGTTGCTGCCTATGTTGTAATTACCGATAAATTTCATGAACAGTTGGCTGTC
Source organism: Methanobrevibacter sp. UBA586 (assembly GCA_002496065.1). GTDB lineage: Archaea > Methanobacteriota > Methanobacteria > Methanobacteriales > Methanobacteriaceae > Methanocatella. The sequence continues at coordinate 1,492 of DAII01000138.1, read as the reverse complement.
GCATTGGGACAGTATGTGGACTATGTCATTCTCGTAGGTACTGATTGGACCATCATTCCTCTTGAAAACATCATTGCAGACCTTCAAAAGGAAGATGTGGAAATCATAGCTGCAGTAATTGACGCAGAAGGAGCAAAAGTAGCTCTTGAAACCTTAGAAATAGGTACAGACGGAGTAATATTTGAAGCTACAGGATTCAATCAAATCAAGGAAATAGCAAAATTGATTGACAACATTTCCAATGTCAAATATGAATTGACAGAAGCTACAATTACCAACATTAAACCATTAGGTTCTGGCGATAGGGTTTGTCTTGACACTACAGACATGATGAAACCCGGCGAAGGAATGCTAGTTGGATCATATTCCAAATCATTATTCTTAGTACACAGTGAATCTCTTGAAAGTGAATATGTCGCTTCAAGACCATTTAGAGTTAACGCAGGTCCAGTACAGGCTTATGTCATGGTTCCTGGAAATAAAACTCGTTATTTATCCGAACTTAAAGCTGGAGATGAAGTTTTAATTGTGAATACTGAAGGGGAAACCAGAACCGCATATGTAGGAAGAAGTAAAATAGAAAGAAGACCTCTCATATTAGTTGAAGCTGCATATGATGGTAAGATAATTAGAACCCTGCTTCAAAATGCGGAAACCATCAGAATAGTTGATGGTGATAATAACCCGATTTCAGTAGCGGAATTAAAAGTAGGAGACAAAGTTAAAGTTTATATCGAGTCTAATGCAAGACATTTTGGTATTGCAATAGATGAGACTATAATTGAACAATAAAAAAATTAGGTGATAGATATGTCAGTTAGAGCTTTTTTAGCAATTGAATTAGAAGATGAGTTAAGACACAAAATTTATGANNAAATCAGTTATGTGGAAGAGAAAAATCTCCATATCACATTAAAATTCTTTGGAGAAATTGATTTGGAAGGTCTTAACAAATTTTCAGAAAAAATTGAAAATTTACTTTCAAACTACAAACCTTTTGGTATCAATGTAAAAGGATGCGGAGCATTCCCTAATAATGATAATATCAGGGTTCTCTGGTTTGGAACTCAAGACAATAAAATCTTAAATCAACTTCATGATGATTTGGATGCTGAATTTGAATCTATTGGCATTGAGAAAGACAAAAACTTCAGCACTCATGTTACTTTCGGAAGAATGAAATCCGAAAAAAACAAAACTGCTGTTCGTGAGGAAATCGAAAAATATGAAAACCGTGAAATCGGCCCTATGAATGTTAAAAAAGTCATTCTTATGAAAAGTACTTTAACACAAGAAGGACCTGTTTACAACCCAATTAAAGAATATAAAATTGAGTGATTTAATGGATTTTTCCTCAATATTAAAAGAGATTAAACCCACAGAATCCGAAAACAAGGAAATACAGGATATGTCTAGAGAAATTCTAGACTATCTTTCTTTTGAATGTGAAAAAAGAAATGTTGATGCGGAAATCTTTCTTGTAGGATCAGTA
>DAII01000139.1:2222-2510 GCA_002496065.1 Methanobrevibacter sp. UBA586 | reverse complement strand
ACGTCCGAATAGACGACACCGATAGGACCCATTGTTCCGCAACTGCACAGAAGTGTTGCGCCCAGTATTCCAAGTAATAATGTCTTCATAGTTCTTATCTCGTTTTGATAGATTCCCAGAATGGGAACTCATCCGCATAGTACGAGATAGAAACTGATTGTAAACAACAAAATATCCTAATTCGGGTTATTTCTGAAGATAGGTTATCCTTAGAAAATGCTCAGGAAGAGGGATAGTCTCCAAGAGGAAAAATTGCGTTCATTCCTAAGAATGAAGCGTAAAAAAATA
>DAII01000139.1:1975-2179 GCA_002496065.1 Methanobrevibacter sp. UBA586 | reverse complement strand
GTATTTGACCTTCTTAGAGGTATTATCTCTTTGTAAATTACTCAATATCAATATACTTGATTTGATTAAGGAATTGGAACCTTGACATTTATAGTCAGATATTGTTTCATCAGAATAAATGAATATTTCTATTCCCATTTATTCTTTTGAAGAAGGTAAAACAGAATCACTGATTTTTCCAGAGTGTTCATTATCTCTAAAAAG
>DAII01000139.1:0-1948 GCA_002496065.1 Methanobrevibacter sp. UBA586 | reverse complement strand
TTGGTACCCTTTGTCAAAAGAACAAAATGATGAATTGGACATAGAACTAAAAAAGTATAATTCAAGAATGATTTCCTGTAAGGCTTTGAGAATCGGAAAATCTATTTGTAATGACCAAGTTTTAGTAATAAAAACACAGTGGACAGATAAGGAAAAACTTATTCTTGAACATAATCGTCCGTGGTAAGATCTACTTTAACATATTCTTCACCGGTCCATTTATAAAATCCATCCGGTCTAATATAAATTGCGTTAGGATGTTGTTCTTTCCATTCGCTATATAATATTCCACCAGGCGGAATATTATCAGATGGAATTTCCCACCATCTTTCAACTTCGGTTGAATCAATATTACTATTAGGGGATTCTTTGTTTTCCATAAACTTACTTACCTTCAATTTTTCAAAATCAATTCACCAATTCACAATACATAATTCTCTTACCAATCATCTTGGTAATCGTATCTCCTATAAAATCCATTGTCTCGACCTTAGATGTATTATGCCTATAGGAAAACTCATGGATATACCTCTTCAAATGCTTAGGAGACATATAGTGGTAAACACCATAATAACCTCTCTTCAGTAGAGACCAGAAGCTTTTAATACCATTGGTATGTACATTACCTTTTACATATTGTTTCCCTGAGTGATTGACAAACTCATGTACAAAACCAGTCAATCCTTTGTAGGATTTAAATTCATCAGTAAATACATTGGATTTTTTCTTAACATTCCTATCAATAAATCCCTGTAAATTGTAAGCGGAAGTATCGTCGATATGTTTGACGATCACCTTTCCGTTCCTCTGTTTGGCCCCGATGACAATCAATTTACCTACAGAACCTCTTCCCCTGTTCAATTTCTTGGAAAAGTGTTTGTTGGATTCCTTGCCTCCAATGAAGGTTTCATCCACTTCCACGATACCGTCCAACTTCTCCTTTTTATCTTTCATCCAAACTTCTCTGATCCTATGACAGAGGAACCAGGCAGTCTTCTGAGTGATTCCAAGTTCTTTTGAAATCTGAATAGAGGAAATACCTTTTCTGGAAGTCGCCAACAGATACATACACATCAACCATTTATGAAGAGGCAATTTGGATTCCTCTAAAATTGTACCAAATCTGACGCTGAAGAACTTTCTACAATCCCTACAGCGATAAGGCATCGGTTTTTGATCCTTACATTCGGTGATATGATTGGAACCACAATGAGGACAACGGACATGACCATTCCATCTTTTTAACTCAAAATATTTCCGAGCAGATTCCTCATTAGGAAATTTGGAGAAGAAGTCATATAAGGAAGTATATTTGGTTTTGTTGTTTCCCATATCGTTGTTGTGATAGGGAAATTTTGTCGTGTTTTGATTAGTTCGTACGCGTTTATTTTCAGCGTATTGAAGATTATTTTGTATTACAATTTTCTTACCCATATTGGGCGAGTAGAAAATTGTTCTCAGAATTTAAAGGTATAAAAATAAAAGACATTTAAGTTAAATGTAATTAACTTAAATGTCTTTAACATTAAAAATTTTCCCCAAAGAGGGGAAAAGTATGGTATACTAGAGGAAATCGGAGGGGGAGAAACCAATTTAAAATATTTAAAATTATAAAGTTATGGAAAAATTATTAGAAAGATGTACGGGGAGAGATCCTCCCCATATTAATATTATGAATAAAGAAACTACAACAAAATCTGACCGAAATATGTCTTATGGATGGTGTACATTTAAAACAATATTTGGCACAATTCATGGATATTATATCCCAGAATATGAGATTATTCTTTCATTTTCTGAAAGAGATCTTAAGAAGGAATTAAAGAAACGAAAGTTAATTTAGTTCTATAAAGGATAACGGTCATGAAATCCAAATTAGTAATTTGGATCATCAAGAACAGAGGTAATTGTGAGTTACCTCCGTTCTTTTTTATTTAGAGGATTTCCT
>DAII01000085.1:2955-5212 GCA_002496065.1 Methanobrevibacter sp. UBA586 | reverse complement strand
ACCCGGGTTCAAATCCCGGACGCCGCATTTTTGCAGTTGTGGTATAGTCTGGTTATTACTTGGGCCTTCCAAGCCTACAACCCGCCTTCGAATCCCGGCAACTGCATTTTTAAATACTTTTTTTATAATAATTTCATTTTATTTGTTCAACTTTTTTTATAAATTTTAGTTAATTTTATAAAGACCTTTATTCAAATATTAAATTACTAAAAATTATTTTAGTTTAAACCTATTTTAATAAATTTTATGGTGATTTAATGGTAGGAATAGTTGGATATGGGGCTTCTGTGCCTTCATATAGAATTAAGGTAGAGGAAATTGCTAAAGTTTGGGGAGACGATGCCGAAGCTTTATCAAGAGGATTGGTCGTTAACGAAAAATCCGTTCCTTCTGCTGACGAAGATACTGTTACTATTGCAGTAACAGCTGCAAGATATGCTCTTGCTAGAGCTCAAATTGATCCTAAGAAAATCGGCGCTGTATATGTAGGTTCTGAATCTCATCCATATGCTGTTAAACCTACAGCTACTATAGTTGCAGAGGCAATCGGTGCAGCACCTGAACTTACTGCAGCAGATTTGGAATTTGCATGTAAAGCAGGAACCGCAGGTATACAAATGTCTATGGGTCTTGTGGGATCAGGTATGGTTGAATACGCATTGGCCATCGGTGCAGACACCTCCCAAGGTGCACCTGGAGATGCATTGGAATACACAGCATCTGCAGGTGGTGCGGCTTATATCATTGGAGATAAGAATACCGTAGCAGACATTGACGAAACTTACAGTTTTACCACTGATACTCCTGATTTCTATAGAAGGGAAGGTCAAGACTATCCATCACACGGTGGACGTTTCACAGGTGAACCAGCATACTTCAAACATGTTTTAAGTGCCGCTAAAGGATTATTTGAAAAAACAGATAGTAAGGCGGAAGATTATGATTATGCCTGTTTCCACCAACCTAACGGTAAGTTTTACCTAAGAGCAGGTAAAAAATTAGGATTCACTTCAGAACAAATCAAACAGGGACTTTTAACTCCTAATATTGGAAATACCTATTCAGGAGCTGTTCCATTGGCATTGTCTAATATTTTAGATATTGCTGAACCTGGTGACAAGATATTTGTAGTATCCTACGGATCAGGATCAGGTAGTGACGGTTTCACTTTAACTGTAACTGATGAAATTGATGAAAAGAGAAATTTAGCTCCTACAACTGAAAAAATCATAAGCAACAAGAAATATGTTGATTATGCAGTTTATGCTAAATACAAAGGCAAAATTAAAATGTAAGGTGTTATAATGAGAGATGTAGCAATTGTAGGGGTTTCCCAAACAAAATTTGGAGAATTATGGGATTCTTCATTTAGAGATTTAATAGCTGAAGCAGGTATTAAGGCTATTGTTGATGCAGATATGGATGGTGCAGATATAGAGGCAATGTATGTTGGAAACATGTCCTCAGGTTTGTTCGTTGAACAGGAACACATTGCACCTTTGATTGCTGACCATGTAGGTCTAAATCCAATTCCAGCTACAAGAGTTGAAGCTGCTTGTGCCTCTGGAGGATTAGCGTTAAGACAAGGAATCATGGCTGTGGCATCAGGTTTCCATGATGTTGTAATTTCAGCAGGTGTAGAGAAAATGACTGATGTTGTTGATGCAACTCCAGCTATTGCAACAGCATCTGATCAGGAATGGGAAGCAAATCAAGGAGTAACTTTCCCATCACTTTATGCAATGATAGCTAAAAGACATATGCACGAATATGGAACTACCAGAGAACAATTAGCTCAATTTTCAGTAGTAAACCATAAGAACGCTAAAAACAATCCCAACGCACAGTTCCCATTTGAAACCACTGTAGACAAGGTAATCAATTCTACAATGGTTGCAGACCCGTTAACCCTTTTGGACTGTTCTCCTGTATCTGATGGAGCTGCAGCAGTCATTATGGTCCCTGCGGAAGACGCTAAAAAATACACTGACACTCCAATCTATGTAAAAGCATCCGCACAGGCTTCAGGAACCATGGCATTACATGACAGAAAGGACATCACAACAATCGAATCAACTAAGGTGGCTTCCAGAAAGGCTTATGACATGGCTGGAGTTACAGTAAATGACATAGATTTAACTGAAGTTCACGATTGTTTCTCAATCAACGGTCTTTTGGCAGTTGAGGACTTAGGTTTTGCAGAAAAAGGAAAAGGTGGAATTGCCATTGAAGAAGGTCAGACTGAAATCGACGGTGA
>DAII01000085.1:0-2919 GCA_002496065.1 Methanobrevibacter sp. UBA586 | reverse complement strand
GAAGTAGTATGGCAACTTAGAGGAGATGCAGGAAAACGTCAAGTTGAAGGTGCGGAAATCGGTATGACCCATAACATCGGTGGTACTGGAGGTACCGCAGCGGTTCATATCTTTGGAAGAGATTTAAATTAGATAAATCCTCTTTCTTTTTCTATTTTTTTTAAAAAGCTTTATATACTTAGTTGCTTATTATAAATTCATGTTTGAATTAGTGGTTATTTTAGCAGTTATTATAGTGATTATAGCTATCTTCATCTACTCCATTTATGGTAAGCTCTCCAAAAAAAGGGCACTGGTCAACAGAAGGTGGGATCATATCAAATCACTGTTGGTAAGGCGTGCAGATCTCGTTCCTAGCCTAATTGCAGTCATAGACGAATACTGTTCAAATGAAATTCTTGTTCTGGAATATCTCAATGAGTCTAGATCACTTCTTTTAAATGCAAAGACAGTATCTGAAAACAACCAAGCAAATAATCNNCAACTAACAGACGCATTAAAACATTTGTTTGAATTGCTTAAGGGATGTTCCAAGTTAAATGACGATGAGAATTATCTGAATTTAAGAAAGGAATATGATGAGCTTAACCTAAGTATAAACAAGAGCCGTCAGGAGTACAATGAGGCTGTTCTTACTTTCAACAATGAGTGTCAGTCATTTCCAAACTACTATTTCATTGATTTACTAGGATTTGAAGAAAAAGACTATTTCAAGGGCTATCCTGAGTTTAATGAAAATTCACTGCAGCTAAATTTATAAAAAAAAGGGTATTGGAATTAGTTGAATGAAACACTACTTCCAATTTCTTTAAGTTCGTTCAAGTCGTTGCCTACTATGCAGACTATTTTTCCTTCAGTATGGACTTCCATTGCATATGCTCCATACTTGTTCAATTCTCCATCGTTTATCTTGAAGACTGTAAGGTTTCCATCAGTATTCATTTTTTCAAGACCCATGTTTTCAAGCATACTGTATGCAACATTTATTGTTGCGTCATTAATCATGCTGGAGCCGATGTAGACATAGGCTATATTTTCTTGGGAATTGATGTAGTAGTGATATGTTTCTGTGGTTTCCTCATAGAACTGAACACCTTCAGGTGCTAGGGCATTAAACTCATTGAAGTCATGCTCCACAAGATTGGATGCTGAGACCGCACCTGCCACAAGACCCATGCATACGGCAAAAATTATTAGATATCTAAAGATATTTTTCATTGTCTTCCTCCTATTTTTTTATAGCTATATTGTTTGGACAATGTAATATATTTTACTGAAGGAGGGATTAATCGTCGAAGAGCAACCTGTCAATGGTTTTCATGTCCAGATTTTCCTCTACTATTTCAGCAAGCCTGTTTAGTGAGTAGTCTTTCTGGGTTTCATAAGGGTCTTCACAGTATTTTCTTTTAAGTCCCTTTTTCTCACGAAGATAGTTCAGGAATTCCCTTCTGAAATTGTAGTTGTGGAATATGCCGTGCATGTATGTACCGAATGAATTGTTGGAACATGCACCATCATAAAGACCTAGCTCATTGTTTCCATTTCCTTTATCGACATTGAATAATGGTGCAACAAGGTAGCTACTATTAAGTTCTGTAGTTCCCTCATGTATCTCATAACCTCTCACTTTCTCACCGGAAATGTTTTTGAATATCTCACGTGCAACTCCAACAAGACGATCTTCAGGAGGTACGATAAATTCTGACTGTGTTACAATCTTATCGGTCCTTTCAAATTTGGAAGTGATGTCCAAAAGCTCCAGCCCTTCAATTGTTCCAACAGAGGATTCTTTCATGTCATTATCGAAGATATAGTTTCCAAGAATTTGCATTCCTCCGCAGATACCTACAACAGGAATTTCAGATGCCTTTTCAATGATTTTGTCTCCAAGTCCTGATTCCTTAAGCACCTTCAGGTCATCTGTGGAATTACGTGTTCCGGGGATGATTATCGCATCGACGTCACCTATGTCATCGTTTATGCCAATCATTTTGATTCCAACGTCTTCCTCATATTCAAAAGGGTCGATGTCTGTAAAGTTGGCTATTTTTGGAAGTCTGATTACTCCGATTGTGATGTCCTTGTCTTGGCTGAAACTATGGGTGGTAAGGGATGCTGAATCCTCTTCAGGCAGCTTGAGACTTTCGTCATATGGCAGAACTCCAAGAACAGGAGCTTCAGTTATCTCCTCTATCCTGTCAAGACCTGGCTTTAGAATGTCAAGGTTTCCTCTAAACTTATTGATGACGGTGGCCTTTAGTCTGGAACGGTCGTAATCATCAAGAAGGACGTATGTTCCTGCAATAGCTGCAAAAACACCTCCCATTTCAATGTCTGCAACCAAGATAACGTTTGCATCTGCAAGGTGTGCTATCTCCATATTGGCCAGATCCTCCTTACGCATATTAATTTCAGCAGGGGAACCTGCCCCTTCGATTATGATGATGTCATACTCTTCAGACAATCTGTTGAAACTGTCTTTGATGGCATCAAGGGCAGTATCATGGTAATCATGCTGGTATTTATAGAAATCCATGTCGCCGATGGACTTTCCCTGAATTATGACATTAGAGGTAAAGTCTCCTTTTGGCTTTAGAAGTATGGGGTTCATGTGAATACTTGGCTCCACCATCGCGGCCTCGGCCTGTAACATTTGAGCTATTCCTATTTCACCGTTCTCCTTTGTAGTATAGGAATTTAAGGACATGTTTTGAGATTTGAAAGGAGCTACCTTATATCCTCTGTTCTTATAGATTCTACAGAGTGCAGCTACCAGTACGCTTTTTCCAGCATTTGATGAAGTTCCCTGAATCATAATACATTTTGCCATTTTGATTACCTTTTCATTATTTTATTTTACTCTTTTTTTAATATTTTATAATAATTTCGTTGTTATTGTCTCTTTTGACAAGATGTACA
>DAII01000028.1:1604-3262 GCA_002496065.1 Methanobrevibacter sp. UBA586 | reverse complement strand
ATGTACAATGTTGCAACAAATGACCTTGTAAAATATTATAAGAACGGAACCCACTTTACAGTAAAAATCCTTGATGGAAACGACAATCCTGTTAATGGGGCAAAGGTCCGCTGTATCTTCAATGGTAAGACATTGCCAGAAGCTAAAACAGGAGAAAATGGAAAAGTAGTATTAATCATCAACTCCGAACCTGGAACCTATTACATTACCACCACATGTGGATTGAATACTGTCAAGAACACAATTACAGTTTTAGAACCATTTGAAAGTAACAATCTTGTAAAATACTACAAAAATGGATCAAACTTTGATGTGAAAATCATGGGAGACCATGGAGTGGGACTGGCCAATGCAAAGGTAACCTTTAAAGTAAAAACCGCAACATATGTAAGATACACAAATAATAACGGAGTAGCATCCCTTNNCTGGACAGTAAAGGAAACCCTGTGGCTGAAGGAGTGAATGTAGACATTACAGTCAGAGGCAAAACCTACACAATACAAACCAATGAAAACGGAATTGCAACCTTGCCTATTAATCTAAGTCCTGGAACATATGAATTAACAACATCATATAATGGATACAGTGTAAAAAACACCGTTAAGGTATTTGCAAGATTCATTAAAGTTACAGGAGATGTTTCATCACTGATAAATGACAGTGCTATCTTTAAAATTAAAGTTCNNAACATGGAAACCTATTGAAAAATGAAAATGTCACATTTACAGTAAATGGAAATACATATGTAAATCCAACAGATGAAAACGGAATTGCAACCCTCAATACCTCATTGAATGCAGGAATATACACATTGAACTATACCGTAGATGGAATCAGCGAAACCAACAAGATAACATTTAAGAACCTTGTAACAATGCAGATTCTTAATTGGGGAACCGGAGGAGACATTACCAAAAACAAAGCAATCAAGGCAAACCTTCCAAAATCAGACTTGGTAAACAAGATTGTTCAAGCTGCAAAATCAGGAACTCCATTACTTACATTCAAGGGTGCTGGAGAAGGTAAAACAATATTCATGAACTCAGGAACTCACGGAAATGAGATTTCCTCACAGGTCGCAATGCTTAAAATGATTTCCAAATTGGAAACCACCCCTATTAACGGAACCGTTTATGTAATGCCTTTTATCTGTCCAAAAATAACCGAACAGAACATCAGACGTTACAACAATGATGACATGAACAGAGTGGCACACATAACCGGAAAGGTCTCTAACAAGGTATTGAACCTGATGATTTCCCTAAACTGTGAAGCTTATGGTGATTTCCACTGTACACAGTCACCTGGAGTGCCTGGTAAGGACGTGATTATGGGATGTGCATCACCAACTACAGAAACCTTAGATATGATACATGAGGTTGCTCGTTTGTCAGGATTTCCAACAATCATTTATGAAAAGGCAACAAAACCTTATCTTGGAGCAATTGGAGATCATGCAAACATTGCAGGAATTCCATCAATTACCTGTGAAGTAGTATCTGTACCTGGACAAATGAATGCCGGAAGTGATGTAAAATCATTAAAACAAATAACCGCTTATTTAACATATAATGGAATTATAAACTAGGAGATTTAATCTCTTCTTCTTTTTTTTATTTTAACATATATCGAATAAATTATTTTTAAAAGTTAATGTC
>DAII01000028.1:0-1571 GCA_002496065.1 Methanobrevibacter sp. UBA586 | reverse complement strand
CTGTCTTAATTAAAAAAATAAGACAAATTACTATTATATTTATAAATTAATAAATTTTTTGTAAGTTATTAAAGCAATAACTAAAAATAAAAGAAAAAAAATGGAAATGGTCAGCTATTCAGCTATACCATCCTCTTTTGATTTGATATACAGTAATACAATCGCCAATGATACAAGGATTAAAACAGCCATGATTAATGAGGTTGACTTGAATGCAGAGACTGAAATTGCATTGTGTGCAACATTTCCTCCTGCAAATATTGCCATAAATANNAATCTGTCTTATGGTGTTATTGATTGCAGTTGCATCCTCAACATCCTTGGATACCATACTGATGGTCCAAGTTACACAAGGCATCAATCCTAAACCTGCACCTATACATCTGAATATTTGAGTTACAATCATATACTCTATAGAAGTGTTTATGCTATATGTCATCATTGATATAAATCCTACAAAGGAGAATATACATGATAGCACTAAAACCTTTCTTACACCTATTTTGGTAGCAAGTAATGGACCTACAAAGTTAAATATAATCATTATGATTGTACCTGGAAGCAGAACCAATCCAGATATTGTAGCAGTATGATATGCAATGCTCTGTACAAACAGAGGCATCATAACATTCAATCCACACATTGTGAAGTACAATATTGCTGAGAATAATGTACCAAATACAAAGTACTTATTTTTAAGTGGCTTTAGATTAAGCAATGGTTTTGATATGCTAACCTGTCTTTTGACAAATACTACCAATGCCACCATACCTATTACAATAGGTAAGATAACATAGATAAGACTAAAATTATATTGTGCTATATCAGTAAATCCTAACATAATTCCTACACATGCTACAATAGACAGGAATAGTGATACTATATCAAGTGGATAATCACTGGTTCCAAAGTCAAGTTTGGTTACAATAAGACCAATCAACAATAGAATTATAGTAATTATGGCAAATACCATGAATATTGCTCTCCAACTAATTGCATCAATAATGATACCACCAAGAGTAGGAGCTATTGCAGGTGCAATACCAATAATCAAACCAAAGAGCCCCATGAATATCTGCCATTTCTCTTCAGGAATTACCTTGAAAAGTACAATCTGAGTTACAGGGAGCAGAATACCACATCCCACAGCCTGAACAATTCTAGCCAAAACCAATACTTCAATGTTCGGTGCAACATATGCTATGAGACATCCGATAATGAAAAGTATTAGTGAAGATCCTAAAATTATTCTAACCTTAAAACGTTTGGTAATATAAGCTGAAGTTGGAATCATAACTCCAAGAACAAGTAAAAATGCAGAATAAATACATTGGGCAGTAGTTGAATTAATTGCAAAATCTGCCATAATATCTGTTAAACCTGTCGTAACTACACTTTGAGAAGCACTCATAAGTGCAGCTGCTAAAATAAATATTAATAAAGTTGAAAAACCTTCACTTTCTCGTAAATTCATTATAATTTTCCATTAAGCTAATTTAAGAAAAAATAATATTTGTTATTTATGACATATATATTTTTTTTATATATTCAAATATTATATATAAATTTTT
>DAII01000092.1:2470-3273 GCA_002496065.1 Methanobrevibacter sp. UBA586 | reverse complement strand
TTTACTAAAAAGTATTACTTTATACATTCTGGATTATAGGACTTGTTTTATTAATAGTTTATCTGTAATGTGTTATTTTTTTATAATTTCAAATTTGAATCTGTTTTTTGATTATATCTTCATTTTAAAGAAAATTTTTATAAAATAAGTTAATAACNNATTTATTTAGTCCATTTAACATTATTATTTTAATATTTAGTTTGTTGTAATTATTTTATTTCTTTTATTAACTTATATTATATCTTTATTTTTAATTTAATCAATTTTTAATAGTATGATTTTTCAATAATATTTATATGGTTATTACTTGTTATATTATGTTGAATATGCTTTTGTAGGAGATAAATTTTTAAAATTGTGATGTATATGAAGATTTGTTTACAAAAAATTTCTCTATTACGCCCAAACTCAAATCCAAGAGACAAAGATTTAAATTTGGATATTAATTGGATTACGGATTTTAATGTAATAAATAAAAAAGAAATGCAATTTAACTGTATTTTAGAATCTTCAGATATTTTTGCTAGTAATTTTAAAATTGAAGGAATATTGGAATTTAAAAGATATGAAAAATTTGANNATTGGCCTTGGATATTTTTCATAGGATTGTTTCAGATACTAGAGATCGTGAAATCAGTTTAAATAATTTTAGAAAAGATGAAATTATTTATAATGAAAACAAGAGTTATGGCAATCGTATTTTAAATTGACAATATTGTGCATGGTGATATAAATGGAGATTAAGCACACCTTATGTCCTTCATGTAGTGTGGGATGTGGATTAAATATAATTTCCTCAAACG
>DAII01000092.1:0-2449 GCA_002496065.1 Methanobrevibacter sp. UBA586 | reverse complement strand
TTAAATGGAAGAGAGTCTATTGATAAATTAAATGATAAAGTGATTAGTCCGTTAATTTCAGGTAATGAATCTGAATTGGATGTTGTTATAGATAACATAGTGGATCTGTTAGGTTCTGACAATGTAGGGATAATCGCTTCTGGAAGAAATACAAATGAAGAACTGGCTGCAATTAAGGAACTTGCAGAAAAGGTCAATTGCAATGTAGTATGTTTTGCTGATAATTTCCCAAATTATGATGGTGAAATAGCTACATACGATGAAGTGGACAATGCAGATTCCATTTTATTGATTGGTGATGTTCTTTATGAAAATCCTTTGATAGGAAGAAGAGTAATTCATGCAATCGATAATGGTGCTGATGTAATTGCAATAGGAAAGAAAGAAAAAACCGTAAGTTCCATCAATGCAAGCGAATATATTCAAGCAAATTCAGTATCTGCCGTAATTAATGAAGCCGTCGGTGCATTACATGATGAGGCAATCATCATTGTAAATGACATTAATGACTTTGATGAATTTGAACTTATTTTAGAAAAGGCAAATGAAGTCAACGCTAAAATTTTACCAGTATTTTCTCAACCAAATACAAAAGGAGCTATGAATTTATTCGAAGTCAGTTCTGCAGATGATATTCGTGAATTAATAAGATCATGTGATGTTGTTCTTTCATTTAAAGACGATTTGTTCGATTATGCAGACGGTGCAAAGATTGTTAGCTTTTCCCCATATGTTACTGCCGTAACTAAAATTGCAGATAGGNNGGTTGAAATTGAAGGCACCTTTACAAATGCAATGGGAAGCGAGCAAAAATTCAATATTTCCTCTCCAATGAGTGAAACATTAAGTGAAGTGGAAATAATCAACAAGATATTGGAAAAAGTATGATGGTGAAAATATGAGTGCTCAATATATTTTAGCAAAATCAAAGGATGCTGATGTTCTTAAAGCAGGAGAATGTGGGGGAGCTGTTACTAGTATCTTTAAATATCTACTTGAAAACAACATTGTAGACGGTGTAATTGCAATCAAGCCTCAAGATGATATTTATGATGGTGTTCCAACATTAGTAACCGATTCGGAAGATTTTATTGGAACNNCAGGTTCATATCACTGTGCACCTACCTTGATAAGTGAACTGATTAGAAATTATCTGCCGGACATGAAATTGGCTGTTGCCGTAAAACCATGTGACATGAGATCCATTCAGGAGCTTGTTGAACGTTTCCAAATTGATAAGGATAATCTTTATACAGTTGGATTAAACTGTGGAGGAACAGTCTCACCAATGACTGGTATAAATATGATAGAGTTATACTATGAGGTAAATCCTGGAGATGTTGTATCAGAAGAAATTGATAAAGGACAATTTATCATTGAACTTACTGATGGAACTGAAAAGGGAATTAAAATCCATGACTTGGAAGAGGATGGATATGGACGTCGTAAAAACTGTCAAAGATGTGATGTAAAAATCCCAAGAAAAGCAAATATAGCATGTGGTAACTGGGGAGCAGAAGACGGATGGACGTTCATTGAAGTAAATGATGAAAGAGGTGATAGTCTTATTGATGCGGCTAAAAAAGAAGGTTATATAGAAACCAAATCTCCAACACAGGAATCTATTGATGCTAGGGCAAAAGTCGAAAACATCATGAAGAAGATGGCTAAAAAACAACAGGAAAAAATGTATCCTGAAGTTAGTGAATTGGATTATTGGAACCGTTGTATCAAGTGTTACGCCTGTAGGGATATCTGTCCTATCTGTTGGTGTTACAAAAACTGTGAAATTGACAAATCCTACTTTAAGGATACTGCAACAATCCCACCGAAACCACTAGCATTCCAGGGAATCAGACTTTCTCATATGAGTTTCAGTTGTGTTGACTGTGGTCAATGTGACGATGTATGTCCAATGGACATTCCAGTGTCCTTAATTTTCGATAAACTACAGAAAAAATACTACAATAGAACAGGCTATTTAGCAGGAGTGTCCGATGACAAAAAACCTCCTTTATACAGTCCTGAAAAACAACAATTATGAGGTGAAACAATGGCAGACGATATTAAGATTGTTGGATTATTATGTAACTGGTGTTGTTATGGTGGAGCAGACACAGCAGGAACAGCACGTATGCAATACCCACCAAACATAAGAATCATCAGAGTAATGTGCTCAGGAAGAATCAACCCATCAATGATCTTCAAAGCATTTGAAGAAGGAGCAGACGGAGTATTCGTAGGGGGATGCCACNNAGCCACATTGGTGACTGCCACTACGACGCAGGAAACTACAAATGGTCCCGTAGAGCAAAAATCATAGAAGACATTATCGAAGAATTCGGAATTGAAAAAGAAAGATTCAGACATGAATGGATTTCAGCATCTGAAGGAGAAAAATTCCAAAAAACAATGGAGGAATTCCACAAGACTTTAATGGAATTAGGGC
>DAII01000004.1:2642-2847 GCA_002496065.1 Methanobrevibacter sp. UBA586 | reverse complement strand
CATAATTTATTCTAATTATATGGTGATTTTATGAGTGGACCTTGGGTAGAAAAATATAGACCTCAAACATTGGACGATATTGTAGGACAAGACGCAATTATTGGTAGACTTGAGAAATATGTTGGAGAGGAAAGTATGCCAAACCTCATGTTTACAGGTCCTGCAGGTGTTGGAAAAACCACTACAGCTATTGCTCTTGTAAAAT
>DAII01000004.1:0-2614 GCA_002496065.1 Methanobrevibacter sp. UBA586 | reverse complement strand
CGTAAGAAACAACATTAAGAATTTCTGTAGATTAAAACCTGTAGGAGCACCCTTTAGAATAATCTTTTTGGATGAAGTGGACAATATGACAAAGGATGCACAGCATGCTCTTCGTCGTGAAATGGAAATGTATACCAAAACAGCCTCATTCATACTTTCATGTAACTATTCATCCAAAATTATTGATCCGATTCAATCAAGATGTGCAATATTCAGATTTGCACCAATTAACGAATCAGACATTGTAAAAAGACTTGAATACGTTTGTAACCAAGAAAATGTAAATTACACACCTGAAGGTCTTGAATCAATTGTATACTTCTCCGAAGGAGATATGCGTAAGTCAATTAACATTCTGCAGGCCAGTGCTTCAGAGGGCGAGGGAATTACCGAAGAAGCTGTATATGCAGTAGTATCAAAGGCCAAACCTCAAAACATTAGTAAAATGATTACCGAAGCATTGTCAGGAGACTTTTTAAAGGCTAGAGACATTTTACGTGACACTATGGTTTTGGAAGGAGTGAGCGGAGAGGACATGGTAACTCAAATCTACTCTGACGTGTCCAAAAGAGTTTATGAAGGAAAAATGAGTGCTGATATCTATATAGAATTAATTGAAGCCATAGCTAACTGTGATTTTAGAATACGTGAAGGAGCAAATCCTAGAATACAACTTGAAGCTTTATTAACTCAATTCTTATAAGTGTATGACTATGTTATGGACAAAAAAATATAGCCCAAAATCCATTGAGGATGTCGTGGGGCACAAAAAGGAGAAGGAAGAAATCCTAAAATGGATTAGGGCATGGAAAGAAGGAAAACCACAAAAGCCACTGCTACTTGTTGGTCCTGCAGGAATTGGTAAAACAACCTTGGCACACCTGATAGGCGATCAGTTTGGAGAATGTGTTGAACTTAATGCCTCTGATAAACGTTCCCAAGACATCATATTAAGTACCGTTGGAGAATCCTCAGCAACCAAATCCTTCTTCTCAAATGACCATAAGCTAATAATCCTTGATGAAGTGGACGGTATTCATGGAACCAATGACAGAGGAGGAGTTGCAGCCATCGGCAAAATAATCAAAAACTATAAACATCCACTAATTTTAATAGCCAATGACTTTTACAGCAAACGTTTGGCCAGCATAAAAACCAAATGTGAAGTCATTAAAATGAAAAAGGTCAGATCACCTTCTATAAACAAACTCTTAAAGGAAATATCCAAGGAGGAAGGAATAAAAGCAAATCCTGCAGCATTAAAGGAGATAGCTAAAAGAGCACAGGGAGATATGCGTTCTGCACTTAACACATTTCAGGCATTGGCAGATGAAAATGAGGTTCTGGAGCTTGCCGATGTTGAAAAGTTGAGCAAGAAGGACGAACGTTCCACCATTTTTGACGCCGTTGGAATAACATTGAACAGTCAGACCCCTTCAAAGGTCAAGAACGCATTGAGGGTAGAGGAAGACCCGACACTTGTAATGGAATACATTGCAGAAAACATTCCAAGAAGATACAAGAAAAAGGAAGATCTTAAAAAGGCCTATGAAAACATAGCGAAGGCAGACATATACTTTGGAAGAGCTCAGCGTAGTAGAAATTACGGATATTGGAAATATGCATCTGATTTTATGGGAGTTGGAGTTTCCAATTCCAAGGAAAAGAAATATGGAGGATTTTCAAAAATAATGACTCCTACAATCTTTACCAAAATGGGTCGTGCAAGAGGCAAAAGAAACCTTAGGGATGCGATAGCTGAGAAAATGAGTAAAAAAATGCATATTTCAAATACTGTAGCCATTTCAATGTTCCCCTATCTGGAAATAATGTTTGGAAATGATGAGCTTGCATGGGAAATTTCAGACTTTTTAGGGTTGGACGAGGATGAAATAAAACGTTTTAGAAAGAAAAAGATTCCTAAAAAGGTAATAACAAAAATGGAAAAGCAAAAGGCTCAATTACATGAAGAGGAAAGAAAAAGGAGAAATGAAGAATTATCCAACATAATTNNTAATTATTGAAGAGGCAGGAAAAATAGCTGAAAAAGAAATGGAAATCAGCGAAAGCATTGAAGAAACTGCAGAGGACATCCTTGATGATGAAGTTTTCGAAGATGAAGAAATAGAGGAATCCCCTGAAATAGAAAAGGAAGAAGTAGTGGAAGATACTCCTGCTACTGAAAACGAATCTTCCAATGAAGAGGAGAAATCAAAAAAGAAAAAGGATGTTCAAACATCACTTTTCAGCTTCTAATTTTTCTTCTATAAATTGATATNNTTAAAACATTGTCCTTGAATTGTGGTGCAACCTCATCTAGGAACTCCATAAAATCACTGGCTAGGTTTTCAGGCATTTCGTTTGTTTTTTCCTGATTGTCCCCTTCAAGGAAACTGTCAATCCAATCCTTTGAAACATTTATTAAAGGATATATCGTTTTTTCTTTTTTTCTTTTAAAATCAATTCCATTTCCTGAAAATATATCGGAAAATATCAGATTTACTTCCTCATCCAGCATTACAGGTTCAGCTATTAAATCATAGTCTCCATCAATAACCAGTTCTATGCCGTATTTTCTTGTATATGGCTCTAAAATTATATGCATCAGATTATT
>DAII01000146.1:4023-8416 GCA_002496065.1 Methanobrevibacter sp. UBA586 | reverse complement strand
TTGAAGAGGATCTATCCAACAGGGCCGATGATGTAGTAACAAGAGAATTTATGCAAAGCCGTAAAAAATACTATATTGACGGTGGAGAAATAGAAGTCGTAAAACCAATGGATAATACAGATTTCTGTAAAAATTGTACTAGACTTAGAATTACTCCAGATGGTAAAATTAAGCCATGTTTACTTAGAAATGATAATTTAGTTGACCTCATCTCTTATATTAGAAGAGGTGACGATGAAGATCAACTAAAAGAAAGATTTATTATAGGTATCAATAATAGAAAACCATATAATATGGACTGATACTTATCTAAATTTTCTATTTTTCATTTCATGTTTCAACTTATTTTTAAAAAAAATTATCTCTTTTTCAATAACTATCAAACTTATAATATTGTACTAAACAACAATTACAGCTATATTAATTCTATTGAAAAATAAAAATTCTAAAAAAAAAGTAAAAAAAAAGATAATAATAAGAAGAAATCTTATCTGTTATCTTTTGCAGGATATTCAGTGAATGGAATTGGTTCGCCAGTTTCGAATCCACTAACGTATCCGTANNTTTAACTTTGTTGTTAACAGTGTCCCATACTTTTGCTACTGGAATTTCACAAGGACATACTTCACTACATTGACCACAGTTGGTACATGCATCTACCATGTGCACCATACGGGTTAAGTGGAAGAATGGAGCTGCAGGAGTGTATCCACCAGGTACCCATTCAGGTCCTTCAGCTTCAAGACAGCAGTCTTCACAGAAACAAAGTGGACATGCTTCACGACAACCGTAACATTTCATACATTTGGAGAATTCGTCAGCGTATGCGTGGAATACATCGATGATGTCACCGGTGGTTCCTTCCATATCTTTTGCTTTTTTCTCTGCGGATTCTTTGAGCATGAAGTTGTTAATGTTTTCTCTGATTTCAACTCCTTTTGGAATTGGTTCAGCGGTTTCGATTACACCATCTTCAATAACTTTGGATAATACATCTGCACCTTTTTCACTGAATACTTCTACGAAAGTAGCTTTTCCAGCAAGGTCACCGATTACTCCCCAGTTACCTAATGCCATATCAGCGTTGGATGGTATTTTGAGTTCACATCTTTGACAGTTGTCTCTTCTACCCATACCTTCTTTTTCGAGTTCGCCAATTTTGAAACCTTTTTCTTCACCGTCAGCGGTTTCCATAATAAGGCTTCCTTTAGCAATTTCTTCTTTAACAACGTCTTTAGGATCTAATTCGTAAACGTCTTCAATCATTTGGATGGTTGGAACAGGAGACATGGTTCCACCACAGTTTACACCAATCATGATTACGTTGTCTTTGATGATTTTACCTTTTTTCATTAATTCGGTGATGGTCATTGCGTCACATGGTTTACAGGTTACTGCGATTTTCATGTCACGTGCACCGTCAAGGTATTTGGAAACAAATTTAGCTAAGTTTAAAGTTCCACAGTGGATGGAACCAGCAGATTTGATTACATCTTCAGGATCGGTTATGATACATGGTACTGCATCGTAAATGTCGCATCCTTCTTCGACTGCAACAACTGCGTCAACTATGTTGTTTTCTAATAAGTATTTCATTATAGTTGTTACTACTCCACCGTATTCTCCTTTTTCTTTGATTTCTTCGTTAGCGGAGTATGCATAACATTTATCGCCTACATTTACAGCCATTTTAATTACTCCTCAATTTTTTCTACTTTAATAGCACATGCTTTTAATTCAACCATTTTACATTTTGGATCGAAAGAATCGGAATTAGTTAACATGTTTGCAGCACATTCGGTAAAGTGCATAGGGATGTTTACGATTCCTTTCTTAATATCATCAGTTACTCTAGCAGGAATTTCGATTTCTCCTCTTCTGGAACTTGCTTTAACAATTTCGTTGTTGAGGATACCTAATTCTTTAGCGTCTTCAGTATTAATTTCTATGAATCCAGTTTTTACCTCATTATCTAAAGTTTCACATCTTCTAGTCATTGCAGCGTGGTAGTGGAACAATACTCTAGTAGTGGTTAATAATAATGGGTATTCTTCGTCAGGTACTTCTACAGGTCCTCTGTGTTCAAGAGCTTGGAAGATTCCTAATCCGTCAGCGTGTGCAAATTTATCTTTATGCATTAAAGGTTGACATGGGTCATCTACAGATGGACAAGGCCAGTGGAGTGCTTCTGGAGTGTCTAATCTTTCTCTGTTCATACCAGCCATAATTGGTGCGTATTCTCTGATTTCGTCAAAGATTTCTTCAGCTGATTCGTAATGGAATTGATCTTTGAGATCTGGGTTCATTCTTACAGCGATTTCTTCCATTATCTTCCAATCGAGCATAGCTCCTTCAGGTGGTTCTTGTGCTTTGTGTAAGCATTGAACTCTTCTTTCACCGTTGGTGAAAGTACCTTCTTGTTCACCCCAACCTGCTGCAGGTAATACTACATCTGCACATTCAGCAGTGTCGGTCATGAATAATTCTTGAACGATTAACATGTCTAAGTTAGCTAATGCTTCTTTTGTGTGTTTAATATCTGCATCGGAGAGTACTGGGTCTTCACCATGGATGTATAATACTTTTAAGTCACCAGCGTGAGCAGCGTTCATCATTTCAACAAGGGTTAAACCTGGTTTTGCAGGTAAGTTAGATCCGTAACGTTCGTTGAATAAAGCGGTGGTTTCTTCGTCAGCAACTTTTTGGTAACCTACGTAATCAGATGGGAGAGCTCCCATATCACAAGCACCTTGTACGTTGTTTTGTCCTCTTAATGGGTTTACACCAGTACCTTCTCTACCAATGTTACCAGTTAACATTGCTAAGTTAGCACAGGACATTACGTTGTCTGCTCCGTGAGAGTGTTCAGTAATACCTAAGGAGTATACAATAGCTGCTTTGTCTGCTTTAGCATAGTCTAATGCAGCTTTAGTAATTTCTTCTACAGATGCTTCAGTAATTTCAGATACTTTTTCAACATCGTATTTCATTACTACTTCTTTTAATTCTTCGAATCCTTTGGTTCTGTTTGCAATGAATTCGTCATCTTGTAAGTCGTTGTCGAGGATGATTTTCATCATACCGTTTAATAAAGCTACGTCAGTACCAGTTTTGAACTCAATGTAATCATCAGCCAATTTAGCAGTAGGAGTGTACCTAGGGTCTGCTACAATTAATTTAGCTCCATTTTTTTGAGCTTGAATAATTTTACGACCGAATAATGGGTGAGCTTCCATGTTGTTGGAACCGATACAGAAAATTACGTCAGCTTCTTTGATACTGTCAAATCCGTTGGTCATAGCACCTGAACCGAAGGTGGTTGCGAGACCTGCTACAGTAGGACCGTGACAGATACGTGCACAGTGGTCTACGTTTTGGGTACCACATGCTGCTCTTGCTAATTTCTGAGTGATGTAAATGTTTTCGTTTGGTGAACGAGCACATGCGTAGAAACCAACTTTGTTAGGATCTTCGTCAGATACTTCGNNTTCTTTAAGTTTGTTTGCTACTAAATCTAATGCTTCATCCCAAGTAGCTTCTTGGAATTCTCCATTTTCGTCTTTTATTAACGGAGTAGTTAATCTGTCTTCTCTGTTAATGAATTCGTATCCAAAGTTACCTTTTGGACATACTTTACCCTCATTTACAGGGTGTCTTTTGTAAGGTTCTACACCAACAATTGTACCATCCTTAACTACAAAGTTGATTCCACAACCAGTACCACAGTAAGGACAAATTGTTTTCACGTATTCTATTTCAACCATTTTATAATCTCCAAAATATATTAAAAAGTTTTTGTGAAAGCTTATAAAAATAAGCTTTCGTTTGTTTTAAAAGTTTGTTTATTCGTCTGAATCTCTTAAATATACGAAGTAGTAGATACAAGCTACAAAGAGTCCTCCACCTACTATGTTACCTAAGGTTACAGGAATAATGTTATTCCAAATCATGGTAGCCCAAGTAATTCCTTCTCCACCTAAGAACATACCTAATGGGATAAAGAACATGTTTGCTACACTGTGCTCGAAACCGATGGTTACGAAAGCCATAATTGGGAACCAAATACCTAATATTTTACCAATTATATCGTCGGATGCGAATGCTAAGTATACTGCAAGACATACGAGCCAGTTACAACCGATAGCTCTAATGAATGCAACATCCCAACTTAATTTAACCTTACCAGTAGCAACTTTAATTGCACCTGCTTGGATAGCTGGGTCAGAGGTAATTATTCCTCCCATGTAAGCTAATACATATGCTACAAATAATGCACCAACAAAGTTAAAGATCCAACTTACAATCCAATTTCTAGCGAGTCCTCCAACGGTAGCTTTACCGTGTAAGAGACCCATAATCATATACATTACATTTCCTGTGAATAATTCAGATC
>DAII01000146.1:3624-3988 GCA_002496065.1 Methanobrevibacter sp. UBA586 | reverse complement strand
CCTGCAGCAACCATACCAGCGTTTGTTACTTCAGCTAATAATCCTCCGAATGCAATATATGCACCAGCTAAGAATGAAAGTAATATGGTATGACTGATTTTTGATGAGTTTTTAACTCCACCAGTTGCTGCTACAGCTCTTGCTGTATCACCTGGACTTTTAAAAGATGAACTCATATTTTCAACCTCTTTTCCTCTATATAAAATTTATTATATAATACCCTTGAACTCCCCGAATAATTTAAAATTCATGGTATTATGGTTATTATTTATACTCTTTATTATAAAAAGGACTTTTCATTAGAATAAAAAAGAAATACTTAAATAAAAGCTATGATAAAATTATATATAAGTATGACTGACTG
>DAII01000146.1:0-3568 GCA_002496065.1 Methanobrevibacter sp. UBA586 | reverse complement strand
AATTCAAAAAGAAATAAAAAGAAATTTTAAGTTTTAGTCCGAAACCATTACTAATTCGCCAGTATATGGATCCTTATAAACTTTTCCTACTTCGCTATACCCACTGTCTTCCATCCCTCCAGATTCTGTTATATTTTGTGTTAAAACCTCTCCTGTTGAAACATCTTCAGATGACTGTGAGTTACTTTGAATCAAATCTGGATTTGCAGACAGTGCCATTATTGCAAATACTAAAAATCCCAATGCCAAAACAAGCATGGCATCAGAAAGATTTGCCATACCAGACATAGGGTCATCTTCAGAATCATTACTTATTCTTCTTTTTTTCCTAAGCATAGAAATCAACTTATTTGTTTAATGATTCAAGTTCTCCTTCCGCTAGGGTTTCCACATCAACCAAGTCACTTTCATACCACTGTTTCCTGAATTTGGAAACAAGAAAAGCTACAGCACCACATGCCAAACCTGTAACGGTTGTATCAAATGCGATTGTAAGAGATTCTGCAAGTACCATAATATCCCCTGAACCCAAAGCGGCGAGTCCAGGACCCAATGGAATTAAAGTTCCCAAAAGACCTAAAATAGGACCCAACCTTGTAATTATATCAGTTTTGTTAGTGATTTTAATCATTTTTGTTTCAGCTTCTGAAATCAATTCTGTGGCCAATGCCTTTCTTGCTTCAGGACCTATATCTGAGTTTTGTGCAATTCTTATAAGAATCTCCTTTTGATACTCAAACAATTTACTTTCATTTACATAAGCTTCAATCTGCTTTGGATCGTTGGCCAATGAAATATTACGAATGAGATCTTCCAATTCCTTGCTGGAGATTGGTTTTCTAGAAATTTTTTCATTAATCAATCCGCCCAAACATAGAATAACTATAATAATAAATATTACAAGCAATACAATTACTGGGGTTAGAAGACTTTCAGAAATCACATGTATTAAAGAAGACAATGTTTCTGTTCCTTGAATAATCATAAACTACCTCTTTTTTAATTTTCTATCATTATAATAAATTCCTATAATTAAAATTACAATAATGGCAATGATAATATAAATCAGTTGATATGTAGGTGTTAGGATTAAAAATGAACTAAACATCTCATAATCAAGACTTAACAAAGACCAAAAGGTTATACCTAAAATAAAAATTAAAATTGCTTCAAGTGAAACGAACTCACTAACTATAATATCATATCCTCTTTTGGCATATTGAAGAAGATTGGAGATAGGCATCAAGACTATCATCACTATAAAGAACCCAATTCCAAAAAGACTAGCCATATATATTAATACCAATTCCTGTGAAGAAATCAAAAAGGCAGTTATCAGGAAAATTGCTATTGTTAAAATATATACAATATTAAAATAATTTTTAGTTTTTGAATTTAAATAATTTAAAATAAATAGGAATATAGCTACTATAATGAATAACCAACCTAAATTATCGCTTAAAATGGATAAATTAGATTTAAAACTACTTGAAAAGAATGTTATTACACATATCACTACTGCAAGGACTATTGAAAGTAGAACATATTTTCCTTTTGATATATTTAAATCATAAGAAAAAAGCCCCATATTTCCTGCAAATAATAATATAATAATTAATAAATATGCTCCAAATAAATCAAACATTTAAACAGCTCATTAATTCTTTATCACTATTAATTTATAACAAACTGAATATATAAACATATCGAGTAATTTTTTATAAAAAAAGAAAAAAGGAAATTATATTCCTTTTTTAGTGTTTAACATCTTTTCAATGTCTTCACGGTAATAAATACCAATCACAACAATGATAAGTAAAATAATAGCACCCACACCTGCAATTTTAATAAGCGCTTCATCAACCGTAATTGATTTTGCTACAGATTGAGATTGGGATTCAGATGATGTCTCTGATGAAGTTTCGGAAGTTTCACTAGCGGCAACTGATTCCTGTTGATTTGCAGTCGCTTCACTAGATGAACTGGATTCACTGGCTGACAAGGTAGCTACTGCTGAAGCCACACTACTTGCAATACCCTCAACATTTCCCACATTTATAGTATCACCTGCACCTTCACTTCCCTGACCGTTTCCTTCAACAGTACCGTTTCCGTTTTCGGTGTTGGAATCAGAAGGATTCTCCGGTGTATTAGGAGTGGTTGGATTGGAAGGTTCTTCATATGGAACATAATCCTTTAAGTTTACACTAACTGCAGGACCTGAAGTTCTTATTATAACATTTCCATCTGCATTGGAAACATGAAGTACGGCCTTACCATTTTTTATTTGAACGGCCTTGAATGTTTTACCTCCATCAAAGGAAACACTGACTGTTGCAGATGGCAAGTTTGAAGCACCACTACCATCTTTTCCAATTTTTAGTTCCAAAGTCCCAGAACCTGTTTGTTCTATGGATAACCCATATTCAGGCATTTGTATTTTTGCACAAACTGCTGAAAATACCCTGTCTCCTGATCCTGCCCAGTTACTATCAAATTTATGATATAAATATGAACTTTCACTAGCCAACATATTCATGTGTCCATTGCTGACAACCACATTATCTCTGATTACAGCATCCTCATTATAATCTGTTTTTTTGTAGTCACTTCCAATATTAATCCCGTTTTCTTTATTTTTTTCAACGTTGTTGGATTGTATGACCAATTCATCTGCATTACAGTTAAGTAAGATACCATTTTGATTTCCTTTAATAGTATTGCCTTCAATTAAACTGTGTTCACCGGATTTTTGAAGATTTATACCCCATTCACTACTTTTTGTAATGGTATTGTTGAGAATGTTTGTATTGTCGTTTCCCACATCGAAATAAATACCATTTTTATTGCCGTTTAAAGTGTTGTTTACCACATTAGTGTTAGATGCATCCTTGAGGCGAATACCATTATTGACAATATTTAAAATTGTATTGTTTTCAACCTTACAATCCCATATATTGTCCAGAACAATACCCTCATTAGAATTTGAAATAATGTTATTGGATATTTCTACATTATTTGCAATATTACTAACCTTAATTCCAGCTGATCCTCCAACAAAATTTAATCCTAAAACCTTGGTTCCACTTGCACCGTTTCCAGATATTAAAATAACTGGTTTATTACCAATACCATTTAAGACTGCACCGCTATAACTAACTAAATTTAATTGATTATTGACTGTCAGATGAATGTCAGCATAGGATTTTCCAATAAATTCCAATGTGGAACCTTTGGTTGCTGTATCAATGATTTTCTGTATTTCATCATTTGTTGATCCTTCAGCAACGAATATTGTATTGGAATCCCTTACAAACAATTTATTGACATTTACCAAATCCTTAAATGTAGTTGTAATAGTGTAAGTTCTAGGATTTAAATTAATTTGAAGTTTCGCAATACCCTTGTCATTGGTTGACTTGGTATAATTAACTGAGTTAATGGTGAATATTATAGTCTCATTAGCCATAGGAGAATTGTTTTGAGTTAAACTAGCCTCAAAATATTGATTATGATCATTAACATACATATCTAATGTATCCAAAACCACATCATCAGCATTAGAAAT
>DAII01000034.1 GCA_002496065.1 Methanobrevibacter sp. UBA586 | reverse complement strand
ATAACTAATTGTTAACTGGTAATGGTGAGGTTATGGAAATTCTAAACAACAGTTCAAATGCAAGGGCAATGGAAGTGGAAAGACTTGTGGGGAAGGATGAATACTCTCCAATTTTAATCTATAAGGTTAAAAGTGCAGGCATGGATTGCTACGATGAGGTTCAACAGTATTTCCGCTATCGCGTAGAGCAGGATGATGTTTCACAGGAGCAATTGGAAGCGCTTCTGGATGTAATAGTATCAATCTTTAAGAACAATCCTGAAATGAGAATGACTCCAGAGGCCTACAACAATTCCCTTTTAAATGAACACGGCATTGATATAGATCTTGTCAGAAATGAGATGAATCTTGAAGGAAGGAACTATGAGAGGGAATATCTAAATGAAAACATAATAGCCAAATACGTCTCCAAAGACACACCAAGGTTCGAGGCAAGGGCAAAGACAGGAATAAGTACATTTGGAAAGATGAAAACAATCACATTTGAAAACAGAGAAGTGAAGGTTCTAAATAAGGGCAAGGTGGAGAGAACAATTCCTATTGATGATATCCGTGAAGTACAGTATGCAAAGAAAGGACCAAACAGAGTAATGGTTATCCTCACAGGAAAGGAAAAAATCTTCTTCTCCAAGGGTGATGAAAACCTTAAGGAGCTTACAGATGAAATTGCAAGAAACATAAATCATGTTAAGGTGAAAAGCGACAGAAGAAATGAAATCTTTTCAAAATACGGTGGAGAGCTAAAGGAAGGCTGGGTATTCTACGGCGAGTATTTAATTCAGGAATTTAGAAAAGGAATAACACTTAAAAACGAATCCAACTTAGACAAGGCTTTGGTGGCGATTTATCCAAATCGTATAGAGATATTCAACAGAACATACTTCACAAAAAAGAATGTAGGATCAAGAGTAATATTCTTTAAAAACGTAACAAGCATTGATTTGGACATTGCAGGAAGGTTTGAAATGCAGTCAGGAGTTCAAATCCACATGATTTCCGGAGAGCAGATAAATATCCTCTTTCCACATGAGGCAAACATAAGAAACTTATATAACAACATCTTGAATGTCTACAACGCATCCCTTGAGGAAGTCCCCACAAAGACAACAGAAAGTGTAGCAGACGAGCTTGGAAAAATTGCAGACCTTTACACCAAAGGCCTTCTCAGCGAAGAAGAGTTTGCAGCAATGAAAAGAAAGATTATTGAATAGTATGTCTTCCTGAGGACTTGAACATGAACATTTGAAGATGTATTTTAGATAGCTGAAAGGGCAACTCACCATGGAAATTACCCCTCTTAGCAACACCTAAAACAATCCATTTATATGAAAATCAAGAAAATAATCTAACATACAATCAATGGAAAATAGGTCAATGAACTGATTTTTATTGTTTTAGCTATTTGGGACTGCACCCTCTGATGAGTGTCCTAAAAAAAGCTGAAAGTTGACTTATGATGGAGATGACGCTGTGAAAGTGGAAATAAAAATCTCAAAGGATTATGAGGAGGATTTGGCAATAATCAAAACATCTAAACTGACTCCTGAAATTGAAGATGCAATCGATTACCTTAAAAATATTACAAAATCAGACGTTATAGCTGTAAGAAAAAATGATCACATTACAGTACTGAATCCTGATGAGATTTACATGATAAAATCTAAAAACAAGAAAATCAAGGTATATACGGAAAATAAGGAATATGATATTAACAAGAGATTGTATGAACTTGAAAATAGCCTGGATGATGATTTCATCAGAATATCAAAATCCACCATCGTAAACATTAGAAAAATAGATTATATAGCTCCTTCCCTCAAAGGGATGATGTTCATTGCACTTAAAAACGGACTGAAGGACAACATTTCAAGAAACTACTTAAGGGAATTTAAAAACAAGATAGGGATGAGTTAAATGAAAAATAGGATAATGAATATAATAGGACTCGCATTCAAGGGAATATTCGTCGGAAGCTTCATCGGCTGTCTCATTACAATAGGATTTCTTTCAAATGGAGTTCAGTTTACAGGCACGGAGCAGATTAATCTGTTGCTTGGATGCATGGCAATAGGTACTTTCTTTTCAATACCTTCAATTGTCTACAAAAAAGAGAATCTATCTCTGGCTTATAAGGTAATAATTCAAATGGGAATTGGATTTTGTGCATTGTTTGCAATAGCTATATATCTAAAATGGCTTCCTATAGATCAGGGATTATATGTAATCGTTCAATGGATAATAATCAGCTTAGCTATTGGATTCTCATTCTGGTTAGGATTTTATGGCTATTACTCCCATCAGGCGAAAATGATGACCAAAAGAATAAGGGAGTTAAACAAATTATATGTTAGATTCGGTTCTGAAGATGAAAGGAAATTAATTAATCTTTTAATAAATATTTTTGAATTGAAAATCGACTTCGATAAAAAGTCAATAGATAGTGTTCGATGGGGAATTAAAAACTGGATTAAAGAAAACAGATTACCATTATGGTTATTCAATTATTCAGAAAAAATCACCCCTTCATTAAAAAAGGCAATTAATGGTTTATCAGAACTTTTAAGACCAGAAAATAAATCCATTCCTGATTCAACCATACAAAATTGTTATGATTCTATAGATTACTGCCG
>DAII01000005.1:13047-15408 GCA_002496065.1 Methanobrevibacter sp. UBA586 | reverse complement strand
TCTTGGGGATGGGGTTTTATGATAACCTGCTTGTCAGTGAATTTGTCGATAATGTCTTTATATATTCTAATTTCCTCATCAAAGGTCATGTAATTCTCTTCACTAAAAGGTTCGGTTAATAGCAGAACGACATCTTCATCCATTTTCTGAGTTTCATGATAATCGATATTGAATATTTTAAGAATTTCTTCCTTTTCCTGCTCAGTTTTCAAGTTCCAGCATTCCTCAATATCTATAACTTCAATCTTGTCCTTAAGTAGAGGATGTTCAAATTCCTTTGTCAGATAAACCTTCTTGTGGTTTTTATGGGTTCCATGTGCTTCCTTTATGGATAAGAAGTATATTCCAAAAACATGTAGGATAAAATCGATTATTGGGTTAATTTTATGTGTTTCCTCAATGTCAACAACATAGTTCTGAACCCCATCCTCTATTAGATAGACATCTTCATTCTCATAGAACATGTATGAAAATGTGTTATGAGCATGGCCGTAAACAGAAACTNNCCTTTGCGAAAAGCAGTATTCTAAGCTTAAGGTAACCATAGAAATATTTCACATATCCTGAAATGTTTTTAGCTATTCCTTTGATTGAGTTTAAAGGAGCAAACAATGGTCCTTTGGCGAAATAAACCCAAGGAAGAGATATATGCTTGATGTTTTTAGACACATTTTTCGGAAATGCAGCTGTAAATATGTAGATGTCATCTGGATTGTATCCAAATTTCAAAAAATATAAAAATAGTGCATAGGGTGTAGTAACCAGACATATTCTTTTTCTTGACAATATTTCACCTAAAATCAGTTAATTCTTATTAAAATTTTATTAAATGTTATTTATATATTTATATTAGGGTTTAGAATAAACTATTAATATTTTTAAGAACAATTTATAATTATAATTTTAACTTAAGGAACTTTTTTATGAATAAGATTAAAACCATTTTTATNNTAACAAGTATTCTGGCATTTGTCTGGACTATTCTAATTGCAAGATATCTAGGTGTAAGCGATTATGGTATCTTTGGGTTTGCTGTTTCCTTCTCTAGTATGTTTGCCATTCTTGGTGAAGTGGGAATAAGTACTCATATTGTAAGGAGTATTTCTACATATAATAATCAGACACAATGTTATTTGGGTAATGCAATTCCTTTAAAAATAGCTTTATCCTCTCTATATTTCATTGNNAATTTGCAGTTCTTCTAATAATGGGTCAGTCTCAACTGGTTATTTATATCACTCTATTGTATGTAATAGAAACAATATTCAAGAGTTTCTGTGGGTTATTTTATGGAGCGTTTCAGGCTCATGAAAAACAGAAATATCAAGCAATTGCAAATATTCTTTTAGCTATATTGTCATTTGCCTTGATTTTAATAGCTATTTATCTAAACACAGGTTTAAACGGAATCACTATAGCTTATGTTGTAGCTAATCTTGTCACATTATTATACATAGTATATATGCTATTGAAACACATTACAGTGCCTAAACTCCACATTAATTTTGGGTTTTGGAAGAAACTGCTGATGTGGGGGCTTCCTTTTGCACTTTCAAGTATTTTCTATACAATTTNNATTGATATTGTAATGCTTACTCAGATGGTTGGAGACTTTGCAACAGGTATTTACAATGCAACATACAAGCTAATAAACGTTTTAACATTGTTTTATGGAATGTACACTGCAGTGATTTTCCCTGTAATGAGTAAGGAATATAAAAAGGAAAGTTCCTTATTGAACGCAAGCTTTGAAAAATCAACTAAATATCTGTCAATCATCACAATACCGATTTCCGTAGCATGTCTTTTCTATTCAACAGACATTATCCAGTTTATTTATGGACATCAATATGATCAGGCAGGGGAAGTGTTAAAAATACTGATTTGGACAGTATGTTTCCTCTTCATTAACGGTGCTGCTTCAACAGCTCTCAACGCATCCCATAAGGAATATTCTGTTACAAAAATATATTTGATTGCAGCTATTTTCAATGTAATATTAAACCTGTTCATGATTCCAAGATATTCATTTATAGGTGCTTCAATTTCAACAGTGTTAAGTGAAATCCTTATTTTGGCCTTGGCTCTATTGACGTTACACAAGGTAGGTGTGAATCCTTCCAAACATTTAATTGGAGATGTAGGTAAGGTTTGCCTATCTTCAGCTATTCTTGGAGTTATACTCTATGTTTTAAAATTAAATATGTGGGTTGCAATTCCTGTAAGTATTGTAATTTATTTCGCACTGTTGTTTGTTACAAAAACATTTGATGATGGGGACAAATATATTATAAAAAAAATTCTGGGAAGATAAAAAGAGAAAATGAGAAAGTAAAAATTATTTACTTTCGCTTAATTTGT
>DAII01000005.1:12137-13009 GCA_002496065.1 Methanobrevibacter sp. UBA586 | reverse complement strand
CATCATTTGAACGGATCTCACAAAGGCTACAAGCTCATATCTTATTCCTTCTCCTTCCAATTGGTAGAAGTACTTTCTGTTGTCATTTAAATTTTCATATCTCAATTCAAAGTAGTCGGTTTTCCACCATGGTGCAGGAACGTATATATATCCTTTCTTTCCGGAGATAATCAGTTCCCCTTCAGACTTTACGCTGTTTCCAACCTTGATGGAAGCAACGGAAGAGTCATACAGGAAATCAATTTTTGTAAAAATGTCAAAATTATCCTCTAGTATTAATGATGTGACATGTTTGTCTTTGTATTTGGTTCCAAAGAGCTGGAAAATTGGAAGCAATGCTGTTGGACCCCATTTTTCAATACTGCTCCATTCGTTTTCCAAATCATTATGGTTTGTGTCTCTTAAACTGGTACAGGTTGCATCAATTGAGATGATGTCTCCGATTTTACCACTTTTTGCAAGCAAGATTAATCTGTGGAATGCTGTGGAATAGGCGGTTTTTANNTTTATTGATTCGAAAAGCATTAAATCTTTTTCCTGGGCCAATTCAACAAGTTCATTGAAATTGTTTTCATTTAAAGCTATTGGAGCTTCACAGAGAACATGCTTTCCAAGGGTCAATGCTTTTTTTACCTGTTCGTAATGCTGTCTTGGAGGTGATACGATGTACACAGCATCAGAATTGTCAAGCAGCACATCATAATCTTCTGTTATGGTTACATCTTCATTATTAAGTTTCTTTATTTCTTTAGGGTCTTTTGTACAGATGCACTCTACAGAGAGCCCATTTACATGGTTGCTTTCATTATAGAATTTGGTGATTAATCTGCTTTTACCGATAAGGCCTAACCTTATGCTTCTGTGTTCTGATA
>DAII01000005.1:10612-12091 GCA_002496065.1 Methanobrevibacter sp. UBA586 | reverse complement strand
TCAGAACCGACGGTGAAGATATCAACATTGTTTCTTTTTATGTCATCGATTTTTTGACCTTCATACTCTTCCACGATAATTTCATCGGCAAGGCCTGTGGAACGAACTGATTCAATCCTTTCAATTAAAGGTTGATGTACATTGATTTTTCCTCTTGTTTTATCAAAGTCATCAGCTGTAACTCCTACGATTAGGTAGTCTCCAAGCTCCTTTGCACGTTCCAACAGTCTTTTATGGCCATAATGAAACAAATCATATGTACCATAGGTTATAACTTTCTTCATTTTCTCCCCTAAATTAAATTTCTTTTTTGCATATCCTTTAAAGCTTCTATAAGTTTGTTATTGTCATCTATTGTCAAATCACCAATGTGTCCAACTCTGAATAATGTGTCTTTTAAATCTCCACCGTTTGGACAAATCCATATGCCATATTCATCCTTTAAAATATGGAAAATGTCATCAGCGGAAGCGGTTGTTGGATGAAGTGGTGTAACTGCATTTGAAAGGGATTGGGATGTTATTTCAAATGGGAGATCTTTAATTTGTTCTCTGAAGTTTTCTGCAAGAGTTCCTATTTTTTCTATTTCAGCTTCAACTCCTCCCTCTGCAAATATCTGTCTTAAACGAGCATTTATTTGGATTAGAATTCCAACAGCTGGTGTAAATGGTGTTTGACCTCTTTCACCATTTTTCAAAGCGTTTTTCAAGTCAAGATACATTGATTTACAGGTATTCTCTTCAACCCTTTCAATGGCCTTTGGAGACAGTACAATAATTGAAATTCCTGGAGGACAGGCCAATGCCTTTTGAGAGCCTGTAATAACCACATCAATGTTGTTTTTACTCATGTCTAACTCATCAGCTAGGAATGAACTGATTGCATCTACAACCAACAGTAGGTTGTTCCTGTTACAGAATTCACTAATCATGTCAAGATTGTAGTGAACTCCGGTTGAGGTTTCATGAATGTTTACTAAAAAGGCTGTAAATCCCTTATTTTCATATTCTTTGAGAATGTCTTCAGTGATATCCTTGTGCATTTCCAAATCGATTGATTCGTAAGGTATTTCATGCAATTGGCAAAGCTCAACAAATCTGTGACCAAATCCACCACCGTTTATGATTAAAACCTTATCTTTCTTGGTGAAAACGTTCATTATCACCGCTTCCATTGAGGCGGTTCCAGAGCCAGTAATAAATGCACATCTTGAGTTTTCAGGTGCATCTAATAATTTATTCATCAAATCCTCACTTTCAAGAATCAGTTCAGAAAATTCAGGAGTTCTAAAGTAAGGAACTTGTTCTGATCCAATTTCCCTTACCTCTTCATTTGACATTACGGGTCCGACAGTAAAATTAAGCATTTCAATACTCTCCAAAATCCACACCCTCTAAAAAGTGAGTTGTTCTTTCACTTTCCGGTGGAATTTTCATATAATCTCCATAGATTCTTTTTAAAATATAATCGTAATTGTTG
>DAII01000005.1:10269-10485 GCA_002496065.1 Methanobrevibacter sp. UBA586 | reverse complement strand
AGACCTATACCATTTAAAATTTTATGCATGCCATTGGCTATTGAACGGATATGGGCAGGGTAATTTTCATCAAGTTTGATTGTAGACATTGTCAATAGTTTATCCACTACAAAAAAGCGTTTTTTAAATAAAAACCTTTTGATTCTGTTGTTTGGAACTGAATCTAAAACGAAAATATCTACGAATATTCCCAAGTCAAAGGAAACCTGCTTGTTC
>DAII01000005.1:9919-10250 GCA_002496065.1 Methanobrevibacter sp. UBA586 | reverse complement strand
AAATAGTCATTCTGGTAGCGGGATTCTAACATTTCGTATTTGTCATCATCTCTTTTTTCGATTACATTCAACAGTTTTTCATAATCCTCTCTAAACATTATGATGTCAATGTCATCGTCCCATGGGATGAATCCTTGGTGGCGAATGGCTCCAATGAGGGTTCCATAAAAAAGATAGTAGTCAATGTCGTTTTCTTCACAAATCTGGATTAAATCTTTTAAAACCATTAATTCTACCTCTTTGAGGTGATTGGTTACATCCTGATTTAACTCTTTACTCACATTACCACCAAAGTATAATTTTAATTATTAATATAATCCTCAAATTATAA
>DAII01000005.1:9274-9874 GCA_002496065.1 Methanobrevibacter sp. UBA586 | reverse complement strand
AATAAAAAATTATTAATAATATGTATTATAGAAAGTATATTCATAATCCTGATTTAAACAAGGTTGAATTTAATTAATGAATTTAGATGATATTATGAATGTTTTATTAGCATCAGATGATACATATGCACCATTATTGGGAGTCACAATATATTCATTTTTAGAGAACAGNNAATCAACATATATGTATTGGATGGAGGGATTAGTGCTATTAACAGAAAGAAAATTCAGGATATCTGTGATGAATTCAATGTCAATCTATTGAGATTCATCAGATATGACAATATTGATGATGTTTTAGGAATAGATATTAAGGCCACACGTCCATTAAGTGCTTTTGCTCGCTTGTTTGCAACTTCCCTATTGGATGATTCAATTGNNGGATCATTTAAGGAGCTGTATGACATGGATATTGAGGATTACTACTGTGCAGGAGTTACGGATATGGGTCCACATTTTAACAACATATTTTTGGGACTGCCACCGGATGGGGAACACTTTAATTCTGGTGTTTTGCTTGTAAATCTTAAAAAATGGCGTGAAGATAATTTGGAGAAAAAATTCCTTGATTATATCCTTGCTAACGATGGAGAGGTGCAC
>DAII01000005.1:0-9268 GCA_002496065.1 Methanobrevibacter sp. UBA586 | reverse complement strand
AAAAAATCCTAGAGGTTCATCCAAAATACAATATTCTCTCACCTTTCTTTGAAGTTAGCTATGAGGAGGTATTGCAGTGGAACGGTCTTGACAAGTTCTATACAAAGGAAATAGTTCAAGAGGCCATTGATAATCCTGTATTTATTCATTTAACTCAGTTTGTAAATGGAAGACCATGGTTTACAAATGCTGAAAATCATCCCTTAAGGGAATTATTCGACTCATATGTTCAAAAGATTCCGTTTTCCGATGATGAGGTATATATTGAGGATACAAGGCATTGGAAAGGAAAATTATTATCATTTACCTACAAGCACATGCCATACTCAACCTTATGTAATATGTTTAGGATTTATAGAAATTATCTGATTAAAACTCATTAGGGGTGTAAATTATTTCTAAAAAGATAAAAAGGGTGTGTATGGTTCACACTTCCTATTCGTTTTTCTTATACTTGCTTAAGTTTGGATATGACAGTGAAGACCTGTTTATTTTTACTCACNNTAAGGGACATCTCCAAGAATGTGGAACACATTCAAATGCCCAAGGTAATGTTTATTGACGGACCGAAGATGGCTCCACTTAATTCAATCAAAGGAATATTTGAAAATATTGCTGGCTATTTTAGATATTTCTATGGATATTTAAAATTGAGATTGATTTTATTTTTAAAGAAAANNAGGAGGCATATGGACATGCCCAAACTCCATTTTCATTTATCTTCTATGAAAATGATGAGTCATTTATCATTGAAGACGGATGCTTGAATTATGTTCCTGATATTCTCGAAACACATAAAATCAATCCAATCATCGATAAAATGTTGCATATTTGTGGCATCTACTTTCTAAATCAAAAAGAGGCATTGGGATCTCATAAAAATATTAAAAAGGTCTACCTTACAAATGAAAATGACAATCCCTTGATTAAGGACAAGGTTGAAGTCATGGACATTCAAAAATTGTGGAATGAAAAGACAGAAAAGGAAAAGGAAGAGATTTTGGAGATTTTCAACATTGATCCTAATATTGTAAGCAATTTCAATGATGAAACAGTATTGATACTTACTCAACCGTTAAGTGAAGACAGATTGATAAGCTATGATCAGGAAATGGAAATATATGAGAATATTCTTAACCATTTCTCTTCAAGTGATATCATATTAAAGCCTCATCCAAGGGAGAAGAAAGACTATTCAAAGATTTTTCCAAATGTGAAAGTCATTGAAAATTCATTTCCAATAGAACTGTTAGGTTTGATAGGCATCAAACCTAAAACCGTAGCATCAATAGTATCAACAGCTATTCTAAACTTTAAGGATGCAGAACAATATATTTATGATGGTGAATTATACTCTGAAANNAGACTGAATGAAACCAGAGAAAACTTAACTGAACTATTAAACAGTCAATAATATTTCTCACACAATGGAGCTACTTTCTCATAAAGCTTGGAATTTATCATCAATGGAGTTCTATTTTCCATTTTCCGAACCACATTTTTTGTTATGAATTCATTATTTAAGAAAGTGGAATAAATTTTATGGAATNNGATTCCAATAATTTGTCTATTATTTTATGTTGTGTGGCCAAATGTTCTGATTGAATGTTGTTTTTCTTATATTCTAAAATTTTTTCATAGATATAAAATTCCTCTTCCTTGGAACAGTCCCACGGTTTTGAAAACCTTGCATAAATATTTTTCAAAAATTTATCAGACTCATATGTGACATCCATATCCTTTATCAGTTGATTGATTCGGGAAAATGCATTGATTGTTGATAAAATAATTTTTTTATCAAATGTTTTGGTAACGGAGCTATTTTTACCACGTTCAAAGTATATTAATCCGTAATAATTGTCAAGATATGAAATTTTTTGAGCGTTGAAGAAACATTTATGGACAAAATAGGTATCTTCATTTGTCTTTTCATCAATAAACCTGATATCATTTTTTATAATGAAATTTCGATTATATAGTGAACCCACTGCACTAAAATTTTTATAGGTCGAATAGTCTTTATCAGGAAAAATAACTTCTTTTTCATCATTATAAGTCATGTAGTAATAAGGAATGCCATTTACGTAGCTTATAAATTTCCAGTTACAATATCTGAATTTTCACTAACTATCTTTTGATATAATACCTCACAGATGTCATCCAATAAAATGTCATCAGGATCAAAAAACAATATGTAAGGGGCTGTGGCATTTTCAATTCCAATATTTTTAGGTATTCCAGCTCCTCCAGAGTTTTTATCTAAGAATATGGGTTTTATATTGGGATATTTATCTGAATATTTCTTTATTATTTTAGCTGTAGAATCTGTAGATTTATCATCAACCAAAATCAATTCAATGTCTTTAAAATCCATTGTTTGATTAATAACTGATTCAACGGCAGCTTCCAAATATTTTTCCTGATTGAAAATGGGAAGTATTATACTTATTTTATAATTGTTCATGAAATCACTTTTAATTTAATGAAAAGGCAATTGTATAGTTTAATTTCTAAAATTTTTAAGGGAAATAAAGTCATAAATTACCTATTTGATATCATATTATAACTTTATTATTAATAAGATTATTCAAATAATTAATTTTGATTTTTAAATGGTCTAGATGGATNNGGTTATGATTTCATTTATAAAGCTTATATTATTTTAAAGTAAATATTTATTTAAGTATAATTTTTAAATAAAATAGTATACTAAATAAGTTTAGAGGAATTAATATGATTTTTGCAAGTATTTTGGCTGGAGGTTCAGGATCCAGAATGGGCAGTACAGAAAAGCCCAAGCAGTTTCTGCAGCTTGGAAACAAGCCAATCCTGATTCATACAATTGAAAAGTTCATTTTAAACAGCAATTTTGATGAGGTCATTGTTCTTACTCCGAAAAACTGGATTAACCATACTGAGGATTTGATTGAAAAACACATTCCAGGTGAAAAAGTTACGGTAATAGAAAGTGGAGAGCTGAGGATTGACACTGTAAAGAAGGCCATAGATTATATTAATGAGAACTATGACTGTGAGGACAACATCATTGTAACTCATGATGCGGTAAGGCCTTTTGTAACACACAGAATCATTGAGGAGAACATTGAAGCTGCAAGAAAACACGGTGCCTGCAACACAATAATCCCTGCAACGGACACAATCGTCAGAAGCAGTGAAGGAGAGTTTGTGGATGAGATTCCTGACAGAAGTGAAATGTATCAGGGACAGACTCCACAGTCATTCAATGTTGATATTCTAAACGAGCTTTTGGAAAGGCTCACAGATGAGGAAAGGGAATCCCTTACAGACGCCTGCAAGGTATTTACACTGAACAACGTTCCTGTAGCTATTGTGGAAGGGGAGGTCTCAAACATAAAAATCACGTATCCACATGACCTGAAGGTGGCCAATTTCATTTTAAGT
Source organism: Methanobrevibacter sp. UBA586 (assembly GCA_002496065.1). Classification (GTDB taxonomy): domain Archaea; phylum Methanobacteriota; class Methanobacteria; order Methanobacteriales; family Methanobacteriaceae; genus Methanocatella. The sequence goes on along the minus strand of DAII01000005.1, from coordinate 5,845 downwards.
GAGTAGGTTTTTGTCATGATAAATTCAGTTTACAGATTAAAGGAGCCAAGGGTTATAGAGGAGGTTTTCGATGAGGTAAGCCTTGATGGCAAAACTGTGGTAAGGCCACTCTACATGTCAATCTGTCAGGCGGATCAGAGCNNGTATTATCATGGAAATAGGGCTCCTGAAGTGATAAAAGAAAAGCTTCCAATGGCTCTCATTCATGAGGCTGTAGGTGAGGTCGTAAAGGACTATTCAGGTACATTTAAGGCTGGAGATAAGGTGGTTTTGATACCTAACGTTCCTGTTGAAGAGGATGAAGTCATATCCGAAAATTATCTTGAAAGCTCAGTTTTTTGTTCAAGTGGTATTGATGGCTTTATGAGTGATTATGTAGTTACCTCTTCTGATAGGGCAATTAAAATCCCCGACGGCATCAGTCTGAAAGTGGCATCGTTTATAGAGTTAGTTTCGGTGGCATATCACAGTATAAATCGCTTCAAAGAGCTTTCACACTCAAGAAAGAGAACAATTGGAGTGTGGGGTGACGGAAACCTTGGATTTATAACATCTATGATTTTAAAGGTAATATTTCCTGAAGCGAAGATTGCAGTCTTTGGAAAGAGTATTGAAAAGCTATCATACTTCTCCTTTGCAGATTACACATTTAACATAAACCATGTTCCAGAGGATTTTGCAGTTGACCATGGATTTGAATGTGTTGGGGGCTTCAAGGCGGAAAGTGCAATAGGCCAGATTATAGACATCATCGCCCCTCAAGGTTCAATTGTCCTTCTAGGGGTTTCCGAAAACAAAGTTGCAATAAACACAAGAAAGATTCTTGAGAAGGGAATAGTGATGNNAAAGCAGAAGTGGGAAAAAAGACTTTGAAGATGTCATAAAGCTAATAACTGAAAACAGGAACATCCTTAACTATCTTGAACCCCTCATAGCAAATGAAGTTGAGATAAACACAATTGAGGACATTTCAGATGCTTTCAGCATAGACTACAATTCCAGTTTTGGAAAGACAGTTCTGAAATGGAACAAATAACTTATTTTTTTTTAATATTTACTATAATATTATATAATAACATAAACAGAATATATAGTAACTTATTATATTTGTTGATATTCATGACTAAGAAAGATTTAATCAATGGCGGTAAGGTAAAAAGTGTCTTTACCACCGATAACGACAATGAAGTTTTAATAGAATTCAGAGACGACATGACAGCTGGAGACGGAGCTCGAAAGGAGGTCATGTCCAAAAAAGGAAGCTACAACGCCATTATCTCTTCTAAAATTTTCAACGTTCTTGAAGATGGGGGAGTGAGAACCCAATTCATAGACCTTGTAAAGACTAATGAGATGCTTGCAACAAAACTTGAGATGATTCCAATTGAAGTTATCATCCGTAACATCGCAACTGGAAGTCTTGTTCGCAAATATCCTATTGAAGACGGAACTCCTTTGGATCCTCCAATCGTACAGATGGACTTCAAGGATGATGATTTCCACGATCCGATGCTTAACGATTCAATCATCAAAGCATTGGGAATAGCTACTCAGGAAGAGGTTGACACCCTCAAGGAGCTTGCATTTAAGGTCAACGACATCCTCAAGGAATTCTTTGACGAGGCAGGAATCATCCTCGTGGACTTCAAGATAGAGTTCGGTAAGGACAAGGACGGAAACATCATTCTAGGTGATGAGATTAGTCCTGACAGTTGCAGGCTATGGGACAAGGAAACCCTTGAANNAACTTTTCAGAAAAGGAAAGGACGATGAAGTAATGGAAGCTTATGTAGAAGTTTACAATAGAATTATCCCTGATGAAGATAAGGCTAAATATGATTTGTAGGTGTTTAAATGTTATTTAATATTGAAGTTAAAATCTCTTTAAAAGATGGTATGTTAAATCCGGAAGCTACAACAATTNNCAATTGAAAGATCCCTTGAACTGCTCGGTTACACCGTAGGCAACGTCAATACCACAGACATTCTCAAATTCCAGATGGAAGGGGAAAATAGAGATGATGTAAGGGATGCCGTAGTGGACATGTGTGAAAGACTGCTCTGCAATCCTGTTATCCACAACTATAAAATTACAGTAATTCCACAGGACTATGCATGTGGCTGTAGCGATTGTGAATAGGAGTGATTTGCAATGAAAATTGGAGTGATAAGATTTCCTGGAACCAACTGTGACCGTGATGTTGCAAAGGCAATTGAACTTGCAGGAGCAACTCCGGAATTTGTATGGTGGAGTGAAGAGAACCTTGCAGACTACGATGGAATTGTCATCCCTGGAGGTTTCTCCTATGGGGACTACCTCCGTGCAGGTGCAATGGCTTCAATCACACCGGTAATCGATGGAATCAAAAGTCTTGTGAAAGAGGAAAGGCCAGTTTTAGGAATATGTAACGGAGCACAGATATTAGGTGAAATAGGTCTTGTGCCAGGTGTTTTCATCACAAACGAACACCCTAAGTTCAACTGCGAATGGACTCCTCTCAAGGTAAGCACCAACAGAACCCCATTTACCAAGGCATTTAAGAAAGGAGATGTAATTGATATTCCTATAGCTCACGCAGAAGGAAGGTTCTACACCGATGACATAGATCTTCTCAAGGATCAGGACCAAATCGTTTTGCAGTTTGCAGAAAAGAATCCTAACGGTTCAATGGAGGCAATTACAGGAATCTGTGACGAATCAGGACTTGTATGTGCAATNNCCTCACCCTGAACGTGCCTCTGAAGAGATATTGGGCTCCAAGGATGGATTAAACTTCTTCAAGGGTTTCCTTTAGGTGGATTATATGGTCGTTTCATTAATCGGTGCAGGTCCAGGTGATGCTGAACTAATCACCTTGAAGGCAGTAAAGGCCCTGAACAAGGCAGATGTCGTATTGTATGATTACTTGGCCAATGAGGAAATCTTGGAACACGCTCCTGAATCTGCAAAGTTTATCTACGTGGGAAAGAAGTCTGGAGAACATTACAAGACCCAAGATGAAATCAACGAGCTAATTGTAAGGGAAGGTCTTGAAAACGAAAACGTCGTAAGACTCAAAGGAGGAGACCCTTTTGTATTTGGACGTGGAGGAGAAGAAATCTTTGCACTTATGGATGCGGGAATCAAGTTTGAAGTGATTCCTGGGGTGACCTCAGCAATAGGAGCACCAACATCACTTGCACTTCCAATAACCCAAAGGGCACTGGCAACATCATTTACTGTTGTAACAGGTCATGAAGATCCAACAAAATCAGAAAAGCAAGTCAAATGGGACTTTACAGCAGATACATTGATAATCCTTATGGGAATAGGAAACATTAAAGAAAATACGGCGGAAATTATGAAACACCGCTCACCAGACACCCCCGTATGTGCAATTGAAAAGGGAACACTTCCTGGAGAGAATGTAATTTTTGGAACATTGGAAGACATTTCAACCAAAAAGATAAGTCCTCCAGCAATATTGATTATAGGTGAGGTTGTAGGTCTCTACAGAGAAATCTACGACTATACAAATGAAGATAATATTTAATTATCTTCCGATATTTTTTTTAAATAATTCTAGCTATCTAATTTTAACACATAAAAGCTAACAGTTTCTTTTTTTAAAAATATAAAATATTAAATAGCTGTTTAATAAATATATATTTATATTGAATTTATTAGGTGACAGTAATGTGTGGTATTGTAGGTTGTATACTAAAAGATAACGAAGAGGCGGCGCCTGTACTTTTGGAGTGCATATCTAAACTGGAGTATAGAGGTTATGATTCAGTGGGAATAGCTACCATCAGTGACAAGCTCAATGTAAAAAAGGGAAAAGGAGCAATAGCAGAGGTAAATGAAGAATTGCACCTTGCAGACATGCCTGGCCACTATGGAATAGCTCACACAAGATGGGCAACACACGGAGAGCCTAGCAAGGAAAATGCACACCCTCAAATAGACTGCACAGAAGACATTGCAGTAGTCCATAATGGTATTATCAGAAACTATGTTAAAATCAGAAAGGAACTTGAAAGTGAAGGTCACATCTTCAAGTCACAGACAGATACTGAAGTAATTCCACATTTGCTTGAAAAATACATGGGAGAGGGACTTGATTTGGAAAAGGCCCTTAGAAAGACCATAGGAACTCTTGACGGAACCTATGCAATAGCTGCAATATGCGTAAACGAACCTAATAAAATAATTGCCACACGTAAGGACAGTCCACTGATTGTAGGAATAGGTGATAATCAGTACTTTATAGCTTCTGACGCTCCTGCCATTCTTGACTATACAAGAACAATCTTCCGTCCTGAGGAAGGGGAAATAGTCATCCTAGAGGAGTCTGGAGTTACAGTGAAAAATGAAAACGATGAGATAATCGAAAAGGAACTTTCAACAATCGACTGGACACCTGATATGGCCGAGAAGGGTGGATATGAGTATTTCATGCTTAAGGAAATCAACGAACAGGCAAAATACATACAGAACACCCTNNTAAGGAAAACATTGAAAAGATTATTGAGGAACTTGATGATGTTGAGAGAATCTGCTTTGTTGCATGTGGAACATCCTATCACGCTTCCCTTACCGGAAAATACCTTATAGAATCACTGGTCTCAATTCCTGTAGATGTAATTCTTGCATCAGAGTTCAAGTATTCAATAAACACACTAAATGATAAGACCCTCTGTATATTCATATCTCAGTCTGGGGAAACTGCAGACACATTGGACGCACTGAAGATGGCAAGGGAAAAGTCCAAAACCCTTGGAATAGTGAATGTTGTGGGATCAGCTATTGCATCTGAAGCTGATTTTGTAATCTACACTCATGCAGGTCTGGAAATTGGAGTGGCAGCTACTAAAACATACCTTTGTCAGCTTACAGCTATTTATCTCTTTGCCGCAATGCTAAGCCTTAACATGGCTCCAGACAATGACAGTATTGACCTTGCACAGACAACAGAACTTCTCCGTCAGCTTGACAGGGTTCCTGAATTCATCGAGGAGGTTCTAGCAGAGTCAGATTCAATATTGGAAATGGCCAAAAAGTACAAAGACAAGCATGACTTCTTCTTCATCGGAAGGGGATATTCATATCCTATAGCATTAGAAGGGGCATTGAAGCTTAAGGAAATCACATATATTCACGGTGAAGGATATGCTGCAGGAGAGCTTAAACATGGTCCTTTGGCATTAATGGACGAGGGAGTTCCTGTTGTTGTAATAATGCCTCCTGGTGAGGACTATGATCATACAATGAGCAATCTGGAAGAGGTCAAGGCACGTAAGGCTGAAGTGATAGCTGTTACAACCAGTGATGAAAAGGATCTTGGGGAAAAGGCCGATGATATCATTACAATAAATCCTGATGTCAGCGAAATTATAGCTCCTCTTGTCTATATAGTTCCATTGCAGATTTTTGCATACTATGTAGCTATTGAAAAGGAATGTGACCCTGACAAACCAAGAAACTTGGCAAAATCAGTAACAGTAAACTAACGGTGATTAATCATGATTTCAATTTATAAAGTATCAAAAGAAGGATTCAAAACAATATTTGCAATTGACTTTTTGGAAGAGAAGGCTTCATTCTTCTTTTTCGTTGATGGGGAATGGGAAGAGGACTATGAGAACGTGGATACAGAATCAATGGAANNTAAATCTCCTCCACTCTCTTGATTTAGGTGAAAAAATCGACCTTCCTGAAGGAGGATCTATCTCATGTCTGGCAAACGTTCCTAACCTTGGCAGTCTTGAAGAAACCAGTGAAAATGTAATAAACTTCCTAGACTCCTATGCAAAAATGGTAGATATGGTATAAATCAGCCTATCATTTTTTTTCTCAAAATCA
>DAII01000105.1 GCA_002496065.1 Methanobrevibacter sp. UBA586 | reverse complement strand
AATATTAATAAAATATAATAAAATATTATTACTTAATTGTTTCAGTTATATTAACATTGACAGTTGGATTCTGTTTTTCATTGTATCCACATCAAGAACTTTTACATCCACAATATCTCCAACGGATACAACATCCAAAGGGTGCTTTACGAATTTATCGGCCAACTGTGAGATATGTACAAGGCCATCCTGATGAACGCCAATATCTACAAAGGCTCCAAAATCAACTATATTTCTTACAGTGCCCTGAAGAATCATTNNTAAGAATTGGTTTTGGCATATCAGAACGGGGATCACGACTTGGTCTTTTAAGTTCCTTGACAATATCGCGAAGAGTTATTATGCCTATATCAAGCTCCTCTGCAAGAGACTCATAATTCAGATTGTCCAGTTTTAAATTGTCACTACCAATGTCCTCTAATTGAATGCCAAGTCTTTTCAAAAGTTTCCTAGAAGCATCATAGGATTCAGGATGAATGGTGGTATTGTCTAAGGGATTGTCCCCATTATTTATTTTTACAAACCCAACACACTGCTCAAAGGTTTTATCACCGATATTTTTAACTTTTTTCAGTTCATTCCTGTTTTTAAATGCTCCATTTTCCTCACGGTATTTGATGATATTTTTTGAAGTGGTTTTATTAATTCCTGATATGTAATTCAAAAGACTGCCAGAAGCAGTATTCAAATCAACTCCAACCTCATTTACAACCCGTTCAACAACTCCAGTCAAGGTTTCATTAAGCCTTTTCTGATTCATGTCATGCTGATACTGTCCAACACCTATGGATTTTGGATCAATCTTTACAAGTTCAGCTAATGGGTCCTGAAGACGTCTGGCAATTGATACAGCACTTCTTTCACCTTCATTAAAATCAGGAAACTCTTCAGATGCCAATTTACTTGCTGAATAAACAGAAGCTCCTGCCTCATTGACAACAATGTACTCCACATTCGTATCCATGATAATGTCAGAGACAACCTTTTCGGATTCTCTTGAGGCGGTACCATTTCCAATGGCTATTATGTCAATGTCATATTTGTCAATCAAATCTCGCACGATTTTTATGGATTCCCTAACCTTTTTTTGAGGTTCTGTGGGATAAATTAAAGAGGTTTCGAGTACCTTTCCGGTTTCATCAATAACTGCCAGCTTACAGCCAGTTCTAAAAGCAGGATCCCATCCCAATATTCTCTTTTCGGCTAGTGGACTCTCCATAAGAAGCTGATAAAGATTCTTTGCAAAAACATCTATTGATTGTTCCTCACTACGTTCGGTTAAATAATTTCTAACTTCTCTTTCAATGGATGGGGAAATTAGACGTTTGAAGGAGTCCTCGATTGCTTCCTTTATGATTGGAGTGGTATGGGGATTATATTTTATCCTTTTTGGATTATTTGAAACATTCCTTAAAACACGCTTATTGAGATATTTGATAGTTTTATCAGTTTCAATTTCTATTTTGACCTTTATTTTTCCCTCTTTTTCAGCTCTGTTTATTGCAAGAACTCTGTGAGGTGGAATTTGAGAAACCTTTTCTATATAATTATAATNNAAATATAGCTCATATTCACTAGCCTCATGGGTGTCTTTAACGCTTGTCTGTATATTTCCGTGATAAATGAAGTTGTCCCGAATCTTTTTTCTAAAATCAGAGTTATCGGAAATACTTTCAGCTATTATGTCAGATGCACCTTTAATTGCCTCATCGGTGTTTTTAACTTCCTTATTAAGATATTTTTTAGCTATTTTTTCAATCGGTTCACTGATATTCTGTTCTAGGATGATTTTGGCCAGTGGTTCTAATCCTCTCTCCTTTGCTATGGTTGCTCTTGTCTTTNNCTTTTAAATGGCCTGTATAAATCATCTAATTCAACAAGGGTGATGGTGTTCAATATTTTTTTCTTCAATGAAGGAGTAAGTTTCCCGAGCTTTTCTATATGTTCGATGTAGGTTAATTTCTTTTTTTCTAAATTTCTGAGATATCTAAGACGTTCATCAAATTTTCTAAGTATTTCGTCGTTTAAAGCTCCAGTAACATCTTTCCTATATCTTGCAATAAATGGAATTGTATTGCCTTCGTCTATTAGATTAATCACTTTTTTAACTTGCCAGTTCTCTAGTTGAAGCTCTTTTTCTAAGGTTTTTTCAATCATTAACCTACATTTTTATGTGTTATTTAAAAAGTATTTTTTGTTAATAAATTATTTGGGAGTTATAAAAACCTTTATAGTATTTAATAACCAAATTTATCTATTGTATAAAAAGATAATGGTGAATATTTTGGCTTGGCTTATAGTATTGCTTACTTTTTTATTGGCTGCTTTTAAATCTTCAGGAAAGGTTTATCAAAAGATAGCGGTAATTCTCCCTGCCTACAACGAAGCAGAAAATGTTGAAGCCGTTATTAATGTTATAAAGAAAGTAAGTTATATTGATGATATTATTGTAGTAGATGACGGTTCCAGTGATGATACTGCCCTCATAGCAAAATCTACAGGAGTAACCGTAATATCTCATAAAGAAAACAAGGGTAAGGGTGAAGCTATAAAAACAGGTTATAACTATACGAATGCTGATATTATAGCTTTTGTGGATGCAGATATATCTAACCTTACAACTAATAAAGTAGATGCTATTATTAGGCCTATTCTTGAAGGAAAAGCTGAAATTACAAAAACCAAGTTCGCCCGTGCAAGTGGGAGGGTAACAGAACTTACAGCAAAACCATTATTGAACTTTTTCTTCCCTGAAATTTCATTTGAACAACCTTTAAGCGGACAATTTGCAGCTAAAAAATCCGCACTTAAAAAAATTAATTTTGAACCTGACTATGGAGTGGATGTAGGTATTGTATTGGATGCTGATGTTCATGGGATTTCCATTCAGGAAGTGGATATCGGGGAAATTGAACATGATATGTCTCCATTATCTGATTTGCATATAATGGCCAATGAGGTTGTTAGAACAATTATGGACCNNTTCCTTAGGGTAGTGATGATTGATAATATAGGATTCTTTATCAGAATGCTTGTTGTGGGATTGTCTTCGATTATTTTGGGATTGTTTACTATTTTCTTTGTAAAATTTATTCCTTTAGCAATTGGAGTCATTATTGTAGTTATTGGAATGGCATTGTCCATATATTATTTGATAAAGGTAATTACAAAGTCAATTTCTATGTTTAAAAGAATTCCAAGAAGAAATTTAGTCAAATCTTTTATTAAAATTCATTTTCCTGTAATTGTATCTGTTATCATATTGGTATTGATGATTTCAACATTTTTAGGGGCTGCCAGTTTTGAAAATGGAACAATCTCAATCGAGCCGGCTTCAAGGAATCTTATAATATTCTCTGATACTGATAATAAAATAGCTGTTAGAGGCCCATTTACAGTAGATAGTGCACTTGAAAATGAATCAGGAATAGTTAGAATCCCATCTGAGGCATTGGATACTTTAGGTCTTAGCTATGGTGATCAGCTATCAATCAATGGACATTCTTACAATGTAAATGAAACAAGAGACAATGAAGAGTATACAATGAGGCTTCCAAATGAAATAAAACAGGTATTGAGTCTGAAGGATGAGGATTCGATTCAAAACAGTCGTTTGAATACGATTTTTTCTAGGTCTCTTGCCCATCACCAAATCGGTGTAATAGATAACGTTAGCTTGTCTGATAACTTTATAATAACAGATTCTAATTTGGAAGCACCAATAATCACTGTTGATTTGGATAATGTATCCTATGGTCGTATTAGTGGGTGTTTTGAAAACAATAAGACTTATAAAATAACTTATGGCGATAATGTAATCTATCAGTTAACATATTCAAATAACTCATTCTCCAATCAAAGTAAGGTACTTCATGTAGACGGGCATGAGATTAAAATCAATATAGCTAATGAAACCACAAGTTCAGTTAGACACTTTTTAAATTCACAACAAGGAAACTTCCTTGAATTTAAAAAAATAGATTAAAAATAAAAAAAAGAAAGTTTATTTTTTATCATAAACTTTTACTGCTTCTTCAACATCATTATAAAGTCCAAGGGCAGCTAATGCACCAACTTTTCCCTGTTCTCCTGTAACAGCTATTAATGGAATGTTTAATTCCTCTGCAGTTTTTTCAGCAGTTTCAACATCCATCATTCCACTTTTGGTTGCTATGGAATATTCTCTTAGTTTTGAAGGAATATCAAGGCCTTCTAAAATAGCTATTGCAGTTTTATCAGATAAAGTGTCTCTTTTAAGAATATCTATTGTTCTTTCAATGAGTTCTTCTTTTTTATCACTTTCAACAGCGAATGTAAGTGCAATTGAAACACAATTTTGAGTTTTATGTGGGTTGTGAGGATATAATTGAACAATAATGTGGTCTAAATATTCAAAACCTTCATTTTTAAGTTCAACCCCTAAATTATGAGCCATTGTCCAAGTAGCTCCCGCATCTTTTGTATCGGTATCATCAATACCAATTACTACCTTTTCAAGTTTGGGAGTTACAACTGTAGCCTTTCCAGGTTTTGAACCTCCTCCAACTTCAAGAAGTTCAACATATTTTACTCCTTCACCCATTCCTCTACACATTCCAGCTCCAACACCAGCACCTGCAAGGCCTGAATGGGTAACTTTTACCTCATCACCTTCAACGGAAATTTCATCTATTCCCGCAGCATTGAAACTAGCCTGAAGGTCTAATGGAGCAGATCCAACATGACAGGAGTAAACATGCTTGTTTCCATCACGATAGGCGGAATCAATTAACTCACTGTTATTTCTGTATTGGTTGAGTAACCAATGAGATCCAGAAATACATGGATGGAATTCAATTAATTCAACTTTGTCACCATCTACTAAAGTTAAAACTTTTTCGTATGGTGCAATCCATGGGTCATTGAATTTTTCTTTTAATTGATTAGGTTTAAGGATTTCCATTTAATCATCTTAAATTTCGCTTAATCTGTCACACATCTTAATAGCTGCATCCACTGCTTTTTTACCCATGTCAATACGTCTGTGAGCATCAAGTCTGGTCATTCCAGGACCGCTAATACCAAGAGTTACAGGTTTTTCATATTCCAATGATAAATCAGCTATTTTACGAGAAGCATGTTGTGCTACAATTTGATCGTGGTCAGTTGCTCCTTCGATTACAGCACCAAGTGCGACTACAGCATCGATATCATCTTTTTCATNNAATTTTTTAATAATTAAACCCATGTCAAATACACCGGGAACGGTTACTACTTGGGTAATTTCACAATCTCTGTTTTTTGCTTCTTCTTTTGCAAGACCTAACATCATTTGAGTTATATCATAATTGAATTCTGCTACTACAGCACCTATTCTGTATTTTACCATATTAATCATACCTCATAAGTTTTTAAGATTATTGTCCTCCAAATACAAGGAGTATAAATCCAGCTACTGCACTTAAAACCATAATTAAAATGATAAATAATGCAGCTAATTGTAATTTTGTAAATTTCATTTTTATTCTCCTATTTAAAATATATAATTTTAGTTTATTAATCTTTTTCAATATTTCCTAATTATTTTTTTTATTATTTAAAAATCTTTTAAATCTTCTAAATAAATTTCTAATTTTCTTTAATATTTTAAACACGAAACGTGGTCTCATCCACTTTCTTAAATAGTTAGTGTACTCCCTATATTCTTGAATTCTACGTTCGTAAAACTTCTGTTTTGGAATTAACGTATCTACAGTTGTGCTTAAGTTCATCATTTTATTTAATAAATGAAGGTGTCTTTTCTGATAATATTCAATAATATCCCTTTCACTTAACTCTTCAACATCCACTTCAACTCCCAACTTATCTGACATTATATGATTAATGGTTCTTTTGGATGAATTAATATCATTCAAGTAGGATTTGTATTTTATATCATCCATTCCATCCATTATGCTGTTTTTATCACAAATGGCCCAAATATTCGAACCACTTCCTTTATAATCTGATATTTTAGAAGGTAAGAATGGATTTATGTCATATACTCCTTTAATTGAACTATCCTCTACAAGCAACACATCCATTTTAGTAGTCAGATTTAGGAATTCGAAGTAATCTACAGGGGGATTAATTATTGTTTTTTCAAGAATTTCAGGACTTAAAATTTGTTTAAACATTGTTTCATTGGGAGTAAATATATGCAATCTAAACTTATCTTTAAACTTCTCATCCAAATTGTTGAAACCGGCCATAAATTCCTCAAAGCTNNCCTGCTTCCATATATAACACCAAAGTAGCCGAAATTAATATAATTGTTGTCTACAGTATAATCGCTTTCTGTTATGTGATAATATTTTTCTTCTAATGTTGGATGTCTACTTACGGTTGATTTGTTATACACCATTTCATTTATTTCAGGGAAATCCTCAATCATTACATCCCTTTGATTTTCATTGGTGAAGACAATCTTATCAGCCATTATGAAGGTGATATATTCAATTACTTCATTTACGGTATCAGTTACTTTAACCTTTTTAAATCCTTTTGGAAGTCCCTTGTTGATTTTTTCTACTAATTCCGCATCGTTAATTGGACTGCTCATGTATTCTCCTTGTAAATTGCGGATTATAGGATCTGAGAATTCTGCTGTCCAATATGTGTCATGAGATATCTTATACATGAATCCAAGAAGATGTGATGGGATGAACTGTGCACGACTGTAAATCCTTTCATATGTCGGCTTTTTATTTAATATTTCCATACCTTCTGTGACGAATTTTTCACCGTCAGAATAGAAAAAGTAATCGTTAAGGTCTATTTCAATTCTTTCAGAAACAAATTCATTAACAATGGGAGCCAATGTTTCATCCTTCTGCTCCTCTGGAAGTGTACCACATATTACACTGACGTTTCTTTTGTTCAATAATATTTTTTTAGCTATAACATTGCTTGAAGTAGTGGCTGTAGGGGGGAATGCATATGAGATTATTAATTCACTGTTTGGATTATTGAGTTTTGAAGCATCTTCATTTAAGTATTTGTAAGAGAAATAGGCAAAATTGTATTTATTTATTTCAGACAGCACCATTCTAAGGTCATCAGGATGTTTGTCAAGGTACTTATTCATCCATAAAACCTGTGAATTAGCTAAATTTTTAATGAAACTTTTTACATTTGGGTTTTTAGCTATTTCAAGGGATTTGTTTAATTCATTGATAACCTTCAACCGATCCAATATATTAAATTCATAAGAAATTTCCTGTCTTGATACTGAATCCGCTCTTAGTAATCTGTAATACACGGCATCTTCATTTTGGTTCAGAAGATAGAATTCAAAATCGTTTTTTGCATATAATGAAGAGTAATAGACAACATCCTCCCCATTTTTTAAATTGGTATTAAAAAGATTGTCTTTAACGGCACGAGTAGGAATTAGTTTGTCAGTCATTATAACAAGAGCACTTAACATATAACTGTAAGCATCCTTTATTATCCCATCTCTTTTAAGAAGAGGTCCTGTAATATATGACTCTATAACATTACCTGTTTCTTCCTCAATATCTAAAAAAGTTCCAACAATAACCCTATTGGGTTTTGCATTGTCCAGAAATTTTTTGAGATAGTTTGGGCTAATAAAGTCATCATCATCCACAAAAGTAAGATATTCCCTACCTGCTTCAGAAATACCTTTATTACGAGCATAACTTGCTCCCTGTTCACTCTCTGTTAATATAATATTAATTTCTGGATTTTGGGCCTGAAATTCTTTTATTATATTCGGTGTTTCATCTTTTTCCCCATTAACGACAAATATAACTTCAAATAAGTCATTGTCCAATGTTTGTTTTTTAAGGGAATCTAAAAGGGGTGTTATGTGATTTTCACCTTTGTAAGTAGGGACAACTACACTAACCCCTTTTTCTAATTCTAACTTCGAACTCATATCCTATCACCGTTTTACTTTCAATGGCCAATTAAAAGTAATTTCTATTCTAAAATCTTAAAACGCTAATTTTTAATTTTTCTGTATGCATTTTTTACTTTTTTAATAGCTTTAAACATGAAACGCGGCTTATCCATTTTCTTAAATAGGCCACATACTCACCATACTATCGAATTCTATTTTCATAAAACCTATTTTGAGAAATCAATGCGTTTTTCTCTTTAATCAGTTCTTTTTTTTCTAAAATTAATTATTCTTTTTGCTTGGTTAATTGATCCCTTTGAGAAATCAATGCCTTTTTTTTAGATATCAATTTATTTTTATCATTTATCCGGAAAATTAATGAAATGAATATTTAAAATCATTTTCATAATATTATTGTAATATTCGAAACTGTCCCTGTTTAAAAGATTGTTTTTAATCTAATGGTGGGAACTAACTTTTTAGCTATATTTATGCTCAATCCAAACTGATGCAAAGGGATTTTCAACTATGTCCTCTGTTTTGAGAGGTGGTGAAGTGAGGTAGACTCCTAAATATCACCTTAATATTATTCTCTTCCTCATTAGGTGCTTATTCTTCCTCAGTTTCACATTTGAACTCATATTTTATCACTTATAAGTTTTCTTTAATAGCTTCTGCCATTTCGAATGTGTTTGCATTACCGCCCAAATCACCGGTTATTGTTTTACCTTCGGTTAAAACTTTTAGAATGGCAGCATCCAATTTATCGGCAGCTTCGTTTTCACCAATATATCTGAGCATCATTACGGCAGAGAGAAGCATAGCTGTTGGATTTGCCTTTTTCTGTCCTGCAATATCTGGTGCAGAACCGTGAACAGGTTCAAATAATGCTCCTTCTTCTCCAATGTTGGCTGAAGGTAACAATCCGAGACCTCCTACAATACCTGCACCTTCATCGGACAAAATATCTCCAAATAAGTTTGTAGTTACGATTACTTCGAAATTCTGTGGATTTGTAATGAGGTACATTGCGGTAGCATCCACATAGAAATCTTCGGTTTCAATATCTGGATAATCCTTAGCAACCTCATAGAATATTTCTTTAAATAGTCCGTCGGTTTTTTTAAGAACATTGGCCTTGTGAACTGCGGTTACCTTACTTTTGTTGTTTTCCTTTGCATATTCAAAAGCATATCTTATAATACGTTCTTCAGCTACACGGGTAATAATACGTTTTGCTATTGCCCCTTCAGGTGTGTATTCCTCTTCATCTGCGATGTACATTCCTTCAGTATTTTCACGTACAATCATGAAGTCAACACCGTTGAATAGGGATTTGGTATTAGGATAGGATTTCACAGGTCTTAGGTTTGCAAACATTTTCATTTCCTGGCGTATTTTGACGATTACATTTGCAGCACTTTCTCCTGCAGCTCCAAATAGACATGCATCTGCAGCCCTGATGATATCAAGGGTCTTCTCCGGAAGAGCCACTCCATTTTTTTCAAGGCATTCGTCACCGGCTTCTCCAAATACATAGTCAAAATCCAAGTCAAGACATTCCAATACGGATAATGTAGCTTCCATTACTTCTTGGCCTATTCCATCTCCTGGAACTACTGCTATTTGGTATTTATTGTTTTTTTTGCTTGAGGTACTCAATTAACCCACCTTTTTCCGTNNAATGGAGGTAATTTTTTAAAGGTAATAGTTTCACCGCTTTCTGAGGTGATGGTTCCTATCTCCATATCTACTTCGATTTCTTCCCCTTCATCTACAAGCTCTGTAATTCCAGGAGCTTCAAGTAAAGGTACTCCCACATTTGTAGAGTTTCTATAAAAGATTCTTGCAAAAGATTCTGCAATTACTGCAGCTACACCAAGTCCTTTAAGAGCTATTGGTGCGTGTTCACGTGAAGATCCACATCCGAAGTTATTTCCAGCTACAATAAAATCGCCTTCGTTGCATTTTTCATTGAAATCTTCATCTAAACCTTCCATACAGTGTTGGGATAATCTTTCTTCATCTGTGTAAATTAAATATCTACCTGGAAGAATAATATCAGTATCAATATCGTTTCCAAATTTCCATACTTTTCCTTTCATATTACTCACTCTGGTACAACGATTCTTCCTTCAAGTGCAGATGCGGCAGCTACTGCAGCAGAGGATAAATAAACTTTTCCATCAGGGCTTCCTTGTCTTCCTTTAAAGTTTCTGTTGGATGTTGAAAGACTTACTTCACCTGGACCTATGATTCCGGTATGTCCACCTAAACATGGGCCACAACATGGTGCGGATACGAGTGCACCGGCATCAACGAATATTTTAAGCAATCCTTCGTCAAGAGCCTTGCTGTAAACTNNAGGAATGACTAACATTCTAGTTCCTTTAGCTATTTCTTTTCCTTTTAAAATCTTAGCAGCATCTCTTAAATCGCTAAGTCTTCCATTAGTACAGGAACCTAAAAATACTTGATCAATTTCCTGATCGACTTCACTTACAGGTTTTACATTGTCAACATGATGAGGACAAGCAACTTGCGGTTCTAAATCTGAGACATCAATGTCATAGACAGTCATTGATTCTGCATCTTTATCACTTTTAAATACATTATAAGGTTTATTTGAACGGCTTTCAACATATTGTATGGTTTTTTCATCAGGTTCCACCAAACCGGTTTTTCCACCCATTTCAATGGCCATGTTTGTAAGAACCATTCTATCTGAAACAGTCATGTTGGAGACGGTCTCTCCTGCAAAC
This sequence comes from Methanobrevibacter sp. UBA586, assembly GCA_002496065.1. Lineage (GTDB taxonomy): Archaea > Methanobacteriota > Methanobacteria > Methanobacteriales > Methanobacteriaceae > Methanocatella. The sequence goes on along the minus strand of DAII01000105.1, from coordinate 6,653 downwards.
TCACATGCTTTATAGGTTGAACCGTCTACACCCATTTGGCCAATGATGTTTAAAATAACATCTTTTGCATAAACGTTATCTTTTAATTCACCGGTTATTTCAAACCTGTTAGTTTCAGGTACTTTAAACCAAAGTGTTCCTTCAGAAAATACCATGGCCATATCAGTAGAACCAATACCAGTTGAAAATGCTCCTAATGCACCATGGGTACATGTGTGAGAGTCTGCTCCCACAATAACTTCTCCAGGCACAACATGACCCAATTCAGGAAGAATTTGGTGACATACGCCCGCATTTACATCATAAAAATTATCAATACCTTGTTCTTCAACAAATTTTCTCATTACAATATGGTTATTAGCTGAGTCAATTGAGTCCGCTGGTACTTGATGGTCAAATGGGATTACAATTTTTGATGGATCCCATACTTTTTCAGTTCCAATTTCATTAAATGATTGCACTGCGAGAGGACCAGTTAAATCATGTGTCATTGCTACATCAATATTTGCAATGACAATATCTCCAGCCTCAACTTCGTCTTTACCACTAGCTCTAGCTAATATTTTTTCTGACATTGTTTTTGGCATAATTAACCTCTATAAATTATAAATGAATTAGTAATAATTTTTTAATTTTTTTCTTAAAAAATATACATTATTAAGATTTATATATTATGTATAATAAAATATACTATTATGAGCAATTCTTTTTTTGGACGTTTTAAAAAAAATAGTGAGGATGTTGTTGAAATTCCACAGTTTCAAGAGCCACATCAAGAACAGCCTAAAGCAGAGGATGACAGGGTATTTTGGCTTGAAATGATGCAAAAAATAACATATCCAGTTTTATATAATCTTAAAAAAGGTACTTTAAAAAGAGAGATGCCTTATGAGGCTTTAGGTGGCGAGATGAAAAAATTTTCCCACTTCGAAGCATTTTCAAGAGTATTTAATGGAATAGCTCCATGGTTAAATTTAGGTGTAGACAGAACCAACGAAGGGGATTTACGCCAACAGTACATTGGTCTAACTTTAAGAGCTATTGAAAATATTGTCAATCCAAACAATGAGGATTATTTAAGTTTTACAGAACCTAAATACTCTCTAGTCAGTGCGGCTTTTTTTGCTATGGGATTATTAAGATCACAACACCAAATTTGGCTAAATTTACCTGTGGATGTACAAGCCAGAATCACAGCAGAACTTAAAAATACAAGAATTATTGCTCCATATGAAAATCACTGGCTACTTTACACTTCAATGATTGAAGCTACACTTTTGGACTTGACAGGCGAATGTGACTTTGAACGTTTGAAATACGGTTTGCTTAAGTTTTGGGATGATTGGTATATTGGTGATGGTCTTTACAAGGACGGAAACACTTTCAAGGCCGGTTATGAGAACAGTATGATTATTCATCCGATGCTAAATGACATTTTAATGGTTATGAGAAAGTACAATATTGAAGGCAATGAATTTTTAAACAAACAGCTAATGAGAACTAGTAGATTGGCTGCTCAATTAGAGCGTTCCATTTCTCCAACTGGAACATATCCACTTCTTGGAGAATCCTTAACTTATAGAACTGGTATTTTCCATGCATTATCACAGGCAGCTCTTCTTAGGATTTTACCTTCTAACATTAGTCTTGGCCAAGTCAGATCTGCTTTAACTCAAGTTTTAAGAACACAATTCCAAGGAAATCAAAATTTCCTACAAAACAATTGGCTGGCTGTAGGTATTAACGGTAATCAAATCAATGCTGCCGAGAAACATGTGGATACTGGCGGTCTTTATTTATGTTGTGAAGTCTTTTTACCGTTGGGTTTACCGCAAAATGATCCGTTTTGGACATCTCCATATGAAGAATGGACCACTTTAAAGGCTTGGAATAACAAGCCAGTTAAACCAGACCAATCTGTGGACTTTTAAGTTTTATAACTTAACTTTTTTTATTTTTTATTTATTCCAGATTACTTTTTCCTTCATCAATTATGGAATTGATTTGTTTCTGTAAGTCTTCCAATGCTTCTTTTTTAAGTTTTTTCTCTGTTTTTTCATCTAACTCTTCTTCGTCTTTTACATGTTGATTAATGTAATCTTCAATTTTGGAATTTATCATAAATTCGATTATTTTATCCTTTTTAATATGTTTTAGAATAGATGGTTTTTCATACAGTTTTATTGTTTCTTTTTTTAGTTTTTTCTGATATCTCATTGAGATTGCGACGGAATAAAATGGAATTATCAGGAATAATATAGTAAGCTTTGAAGAAATGAAGTATATCAGCAAGTCTATTATTATTGTGATGTAAATTAGAGATGAAAGTGACTTAAGGATATATTTTTTCTCCTTTTCATTCTCTACTTCCAATAAATCTACTTTTGAAGCATACCAATACATTAATAATGATATTATGGATGTTACAGTGATTACAACTGAAAATAGCACTTCAGACACGGTAAAATATTCATATCTACACATGACTGATGTGGTAAATGGGATGAACATTATAAAAAGTAGATAGAAGATGTTCAACCATAAGAAAATAATATTGATTTTTTTTAATTTCATGAAATGGTGGTGCTGTATCCAATATTCTCCTAAAATAACAAAACTGATGATTACAGTCACTAGATAATCTGAGGAGGCCTTGAAAAAGTTCACCATGGAATTGGCAGTTGAAAAGGTGGATTCGGGCAATGCAATACTTAAAATTAATAATGTTATGGCTATTGCGAAGACACCGTCCGTTAATGCCATAACCCGTTCAGGGGATATCCCTACATCAAATTTCTGGATAGGGTGGTTTAGGATTTTGTTCCAAAGGCTTTCTTCTGTCATTTAAATCTTATATTTCATATAAATTTCCAAAATTATAAAGGGTTATGTCTTCTGGAACTTCTTTTAAAATAGCTTTTGTATCGAATATAATGGGATTTTCCATTTCTTCTGTGATTAAATTATAGTCCAATTCCTTGAATTCGTCATGATCTGAAAGTATTAGAATTAATCCTGAATCCTTAATGGCTTCAGAAAAATCTCCTTCAGGCTTTACATGTGGATCAAAATCGGATATTTCATATCCTAAATCCTTAAGTTTGGCTATTATTTCATATGAAGGACTTTCTCTATCATCACCGGTATTTCCTTTATATGAAAGGCCTAAAACAGTGATTTTTCCATTATTGAGGATTTTTTCTACATTTTCAACAACAAAGTCAGGCATGCTTTTATTGGTATCTCTGGATAACTTAATTATTTTTGCAGTTTCAGGGGCTTTTGCATAAATAAAATAAGGGTCGATTGCAAGACAATGGCCACCAACACCTGGTCCTGGAGTGTGAATATTGACTCTTGGATGTTTATTGGCAAGTTCAATTACTTCAAGGGCATTAACACCAATTTCGGCACATATTTTAGCAAGTTCATTTGCAAGGGCAATGTTTACATCTCTAAAGGTATTTTCCATACATTTTGACATTTCAGCGGTTTTTGCTTCAGTTTGCATTAGTTCCCCTTCAACAAATTGGCCATATACTTCGCTTGCTTTTTGGGAACATTTTTCTGTAATTCCTCCAATAATGCGGTGATTATGGACAAGTTCGTACATAATCTTTCCTGGAAGGACCCTTTCAGGACAATGTGCAAGATATAAGTCTTCACCTATTGTAAATCCGGCATTTTCAAAAATAGGTTTAATTTCCTCATCGGTAGACATAGGAGCTATTGTAGATTCAATAATTACTGTATTTCCTTTTTCCAAATAAGGAATTATGGATTCGCAAGCACTTTTAACATAGCTTAAATCACAGCTATAATTTTCACTGATGTAAGGAGTTGGAACGGTTATAATAAATGCATCAGCCTTTTCAGGTGTTAAGGACGCATGATACTTTCCATTTTCAACAGCTTTTTTAATTACTTCACTTAATCCAGGTTCTTCAATATGAATGTCGCCTTCATTTAAAGTATTTACAACTTCCTCATTAATATCCACTCCAACCACATCACAGTCCTTTGTTGTAAATAATGCCGCAGTTGGAAGTCCAATGTATCCTTGACCTATTATACAAATCTTCATTTAAAACCCCCTAATATTAAAATAATTATATAATTTAATTTATATAAATTATATTATTAATTTTTCTAAGGGGATATCATGAGAATTTTAATCACAGGATCTAATGGGATGTTAGGTTATGATTTAATCAAAGTGCTTCAAAATGGCAATGTTTTAATTAACACTACCTCAAAAACATTGGACATTACAAAAAAAGATGATGTGCTGGATTTTATTAAAAAAGAAAAACCTGATATCGTTATTAATTCTGCAGCATATACAAATGTAGATGGGTGTGAAGAAAATCAGGATTTGGCTTATGCTGTCAATGGGGAAGGTGTTGAGAACCTGGCCCTTGCATGTAGAGAGGTAGACTGTACCTTGGTTCATATAAGTACGGATTATGTATTTAAGGGAGATAGTAACACTCCCAGATTGGAAGATGATGAATTGGGTCCTATGAATGTTTACGGTAAAAGTAAGCTTAAAGGTGAAAATGCAATAACAGACATTTTGGATAAATACTTTATTGTTAGAACCGCTTGGCTATATGGATATAATGGAGGAAACTTCCCAAAAACTATGTTGGAATTAGCTAAACATCATGATACCCTTACTGTAGTTTATGATGAGGTTGGAAGTCCAACTTATACTCTAGATTTGGCCAAAGCCATTTCTGAGTTGATTAAAACTGATAATTATGGAATTTATCATATAACAAACTCTGGTAGCTGTTCCTGGTTTGAATTTGCAAAACTGATATTTGAATTGGCAGAGGTAGATGTGGATGTAAAACCAGTAACTGCCAACGAATTTGCAAGTCCTGCTCCAAGACCGTCCTATTCTGTTTTGGATAATGAAAAGTGGGTAAAAAATGGATTTTTACCATTAAGAAGTTATAAGGAAGCTATTGGGGATTATATTGAAATTTTAAAAGGTGAAGATTAATGAAGGGAATTGTACTTGCAGGTGGTTCCGGAACCAGATTATATCCAATTACAAAGGCAATATCTAAACAATTGGTTCCAATTTACGATAAACCGATGATTTATTATCCAATTTCTGTATTGATGCTTGCGGGAATAAGGGATATATTAATTATTTCTACACCAAGGGATTTGCCAATGTTTGAGGAACTTTTAGGGGATGGAAGTGATTTAGGTATAAAATTTAGCTATAATGTTCAGGAAAATCCTAATGGGCTTGCAGAAGCATTTATAATTGGAGAAGAGTTCATTGGAGATGATAATGTGGCTCTTATTTTGGGAGATAATATTTTCCATGGTCATAGATTTTCAGAAATGTTGGAAAGGTCATGTGAACTTGAAGATGGAGCCATTGTATTTGGTTACTATACCAACAATCCTGAAGCTTTTGGTGTTGTTGAGTTTGATGAGGACGGCAAGGTTTTGTCTATTGAGGAAAAACCGGAAAAACCAAAATCCAACTATGTTGTTCCTGGACTTTACTTCTATGACAATGATGTTATTGAAATAGCTAAAAATGTAGAACCATCTGAGAGGGGAGAGGTAGAAATAACCTCTGTCAATGAGGAATATCTTAAGAGAAACAAGCTTAATGTAGAACTTCTCGGAAGGGGAATGGCCTGGCTGGATACAGGTACTCATGACGGTTTGCTTGAAGCTTCAAATTTCATCGAAACAATACAAAAAAGACAGGGTCTCTACATTGCATGTCTTGAAGAAATTGCATATAACAAAGGGTATATAAGCAAAGAACAACTATTAAAAACAGCGAATGAACTTAAAAAGACAGATTATGGTCAATACTTATTTAATTTGGCGGAAAGATAATATGGGACAATTTAAATTTACAGATATAGATATTGAGGGAATGTTTTTAGTTGAACCTGCAGTTTTTGAAGATAACCGCGGATATTTTATGGAAACATACAATGAATCCGATTTTAAAAATGCAGGTTATGATTTGACATTTGTACAAGACAACCAATCAAAATCATCCAAAGGAGTTTTAAGAGGTCTTCATTTTCAAGTTAACTATCCTCAAGGAAAACTGGTTCGTGTAATAAAAGGAGAAGTTTTTGATGTGGGGGTAGATTTAAGGGAAGGCTCCAAGACATATGGACAATGGTTCGGTGCAATATTGTCTGATGAAAACAAAAAACAGCTATTTATTCCAAAAGGTTTTGCTCATGGNNTCTATCTGATGAGGCGGAATTCGTATATAAGTGTACGGAATTCTATCGAGGTGATGATGAGGGCGGAATTAAATGGAATGACCCGTCAATAGATATTGCTTGGCCTTTGGAAGGTATTGATGAAATAATCTTGTCTGAAAAAGATGAAAAGTGGGAAACACTAGATGAAAATCCTATTAGTTTTCAGGTGGATTAGATGACAAAAATATTAATTACTGGTGGAGCAGGATTTATTGGAAGTAATTTTGTAAAATACATTAATGACAAATATCCTGATTATGAAATTGTTAATTTGGACTTGCTTACTTATTGCGGTAATCTTGAAAATCTTAAGGATATTGAATTCAATGAGAACTATGACTTTGTCAAGGGAAACATTGATGATAATGACTTGGTTTCAGATATAATTAA
>DAII01000083.1 GCA_002496065.1 Methanobrevibacter sp. UBA586 | reverse complement strand
AAGAAGATTAACAAATCAATCTTTGATATGATTGTACGATTGAAGTTAATTTATGAAAATCCATTGAATTACCCATCGAAACAGTATAAAAAGAGTTCTTAATTAGATGGGTGTATTTTATATAGGGGGAATATTTCCCATCTAATTAAGAGTGAGATTAAAAGATATTAGTTCATTTTAATCTGTAAGTTCTACTCAAAATGCATTTCATTTAAAGTTTTTTTTGTGCATTTCGTTCATTTTCTTTTACTCTTCTACATTGAAACCAATGCATTTTTCTCATATGTGTGTTTAATCAGTCTTTTATAGGTAGGATTGACTTTCAATGTTTCCTTGTTTCCAATTATAATCAGTTTCCTTTTGGCTCTTGTAAGAGCAACATTAAGTCTTCTCAAGTCACTTAAAAATCCTACATTTCCCTTTTCATTGCTTCTTACGGTTGAAATGATTATGATTTCTTTTTCACGGCCTTGGAAACCGTCAACAGTTTTGACCTCAAGAGGAGTCTTGCTTTTTATCAGATTTACCTGATCTGCATAGGGACTTATTATTCCTATGTCCTTATCCTCAACACCTAGTTTTCGGTAAAATTCAGCTATTTCCAAGGTTGCCTCAGCTTCTGCAAGGTTTATTATGGACTTGGAATCCTTAAGCTGTTTTTCTCCTTTTTTGTCCACTTTTGAAGTGTCCACAAAGATTAGGGGTTGCTCATTGGACAATAGCTGATCCTCCATCTTTATTGTTTCGATTTCAGAAAGCCTGTTTTCCTCAATGATGTCAGTAATCACGATGTCCTCAACATTTTCAGCACTGTCTAGCTTTGAATTGTAGAACTCGGAGTTTGGAAACTCCATAAGAAGGTTATTCATTCTGTATTGGACGTTTAGAAGAGAGGATTTGTCAGGATATTTATTTATTAGGCTTTCAAAGAGAGTATCCTCAAGGTCTTGGGCCTTTTTGCTTATGATTGTTGGTGGTAGCTGCTTGTGGTCTCCTGCAAGTACGAATTTACTGGCCTTTGCTATTGGAATTAGAACACTTGGAATTGTTGCCTGTGACGCTTCATCAACAATGGATATGTTAAATTTGGTTTTTGCAATGGATTCAAGAGCTGCTGATGAATTGGTGGATAATATGATGTCACTTTTGCTGATGATGTCTTGGATGATGTTTTCTTCCATCTTTTTAATTGTATCAAGTATCTCGTCAATGTTTTTGTTCTGCTCCAGCCATCTTGCCATTGAATTCATTATTGCAGGACTTATTCCCCGACCTCCTTTTCTCATAACTCCCATGCGGTAGATTTCGCTGTCGCTATATCCTCTTTTGTATCTTGGTGTCGGTTTTGTAAATTCGTCACGTTTTTCACTTAACTCGTTTATCTTTTCCCTTAGATTATTTATTTTTTTATTTAGGGGATGGTTTTCAACCTTGTATGCCAATGTAAACTGTATATTATCCTTATTTACCCTTTGGGGATGGCCCAGTCTTGTTAGATTAATTTCGTCATTGCTTTTTGCAAGCCTTTCAAGGATGTTGTCAATTGCGTTGTTGCTTTCTGCAGTAGCCAGTATCTTTGAACCCATGAGGTATTCCTGATTAATCAGTTCAATAAGTGTTCTTGTCTTTCCGGTTCCAAACGGTCCGTGAATCAGGAAGAAATTTTTTGATGCCAATGCCCTTTTGACAGCTGTTTTCTGTGATTCGTTCAGGGAGTCGTCTACAAACTTAATTTCCTTATTCAATATGCGTTCATCGTCCTCTTGAGGGTGTCTTTTATGAAGGCTGTATTCAAGAGCATCCTTACCTTTCAGTGACAGGTTGGAGAGATTTTCCTCCATTCTTCTAAAGGTAACGTCATTTGCATAGAGGTCTATTCTAACATGCTTTTTCAATGCCCATCTTGGAACGTTTTCAATAGCTACCTTTATGAATCTTCCACCCTTTTCAGTTACGGTTCCAGTCAAATCGCTTTTCAATGGATTTCCAATACTAATTAGAACGATGTCTCCTACGCTGATTTCAGTATCGATTGGTTCACGCCTTCCGTATTGTATGATGTTGAATCCAAGTTCCTTTCCAAGTTTTTTTCCCTTTACTCTGTTTATGGCACGTCCCAGCTGTTCTCTTTTTCTAGGAGAAAGATGTTTTATTTCATTTATCATCACNNCTTTCTTTCCTCATCAACAAGTGATTTTAGTTTCTTTATGTATTTTTTCATTGAACTCCCTCCTACTTAATACAATTATAAAACTTAATACAATTATTAAATATAATAGATATATAAATAATTAATGAGGATTTAAATGATTTTTGAAAAGGCTGCTGATTTTGAAGATGTTGAATATTCTTATATCTCAAAGGAATCTGGAGGTTACATTTCAAAAAACAGGAACATATTTAATTTCATTGATTTGAATGACTTCAATCAATTTGTTTTGGAGAAATCTGTTTTTGGAACTCCTATTTTCAAAATTGGCAGTGGAGGAAATAAACTTTTGGTTTTATCGGGAATTCATGGAAATGAACTTTCCTCTCAAATAGCTAACCTGAAACTTTTGAACAGATATAAGGACACGAAACTTAGCAATACGATTTATTTCATTCCATTTGCAGCTCCTGTCTCCACAATGAAAAACGAAAGGAATTATCTTGGTGAAGATTTGAACAGGTCAACTCACATTAAAAATTCCCTTTCCAATAGGATTTTAAAGACCATAATTAATCTGGAAATTGATTTTGTTGGAGATTTTCATACGACTGCCATTAACAGTAACCCTGGATTTGAATCCATCTTTGCATCTAAAAGTCCAACTTCCGAAAGCTTTTTAATCTCAACTTACATGTCAAGGGATACTGGTTCCAAAAGCATAGTTTTCCCTATTGCCGGTGAGTCATATAATGGAGCCATGGAAGATGAGTGTAACATTGCAGGCATTCCTGCTATTACAGGTGAGGTAGTGTCTCCTTTTGGAGCTGTCGGGAAGGGCAGTATAAGGAGATCTTTAGCACAGATGAAAAGTTTTCTTGGCTATTTCGGTTTGTAAAATACTTTTCAAATGCTCTCACCAATTATTTTTATATATGACAATCAAACACTAATTAAGGTGATTTTATTGTCTTCATATAAGGGCCATACCATTTTTGCATTAGTAATCTCACTGTTGTTTTTTTGCAATCCAATTCTAATTGCTCTAACAGTTATTGGAGGCAATATGCCTGATTTTGATCACAAGTTCAAAAAGGAAAAAGTCTATCAGATGATTATTATCGGACTGACTGTTTTTATCGGACTTTACATATTTAATTTGCCCTATTATCTTGGTTTGATAATAGTGTTTTTAGGGGTTGTATTCTTCTTTTCTTCACACAGAAGCTTCACCCATTCAATATTCGGTCTGCTGACATTGACTGCAGCATTATCGTTGGTTTTGATATTTTCATATACTCTAGTAGTTGATTTCATTGTCTTTCCAAAGGTCAACTATTATTATGTGATGCTATTGATTGTAATCTTGTTGGGATTTCTCTTTTTGAGCAAGAAAGTGTTTTTAATATTTCTGCCACTTTTGGTAATTTCTGTTTTGCTTTTGCCGATTGGTGGTTTGAGTTATATTCAGTTAAGTTTGGCTGTGTTTCTAGGAGTATTAAGTCACATTATTTTAGATTCTTTTACTCCTGCGGGTATTAAATTATTGGCTCCTTTATCTTCCAAAAAAGTTCACAAAAAGTTTGGAATAATTTGCATTTGCCTTTTAATTCCATTAGCAATTTTCTATTACTTTAATTTTGGCAATTATTTTTTCAGCTTGATATATAATTTTATCATTTAACAGCGTTATTTTAAGATATTTAGAAAGATTTATAATAAATAATCATGTTAAATATAATTATAAAATTATATAATTTATCTAGTCATATTTTTATGGCTTAACTTATCGATGAGATGGAGCTTATTTAAT
>DAII01000103.1:3203-3443 GCA_002496065.1 Methanobrevibacter sp. UBA586 | reverse complement strand
TGAATAATATTCTATATTTTCTACATTTTTATTAATATCATTTAGATTTTTTCCTAATAATGTCGATTGAAGATTTATATACTAATCAAATATTGAACAATTTAGTATTTTTTCATTGAATTTTTATTTTTTATTAGACTTTTTTTTAAAATTATTATCACTTTTGATAATATTTACCAAAAACTTTATATATGATTTTTACATAATAATAATGTACTAAAGGGTTTTAGGAATTGAAAT
>DAII01000103.1:0-3174 GCA_002496065.1 Methanobrevibacter sp. UBA586 | reverse complement strand
TCTATTACCAAAAACAATCTGATGGATAATGGATATTTCTAAAATCTTTTTAGTTCTTCAAAGGAAATTCTACTTTTTTTTATATGCTTTTATATAACAATGTTATTATAAAAAGATATATAGTAATTTTATAAAAAATATGAATAATGAACTTTTTACAGAAAACATTGAAATCAGTTACGGAAAATCCCAAAAGAATTTTAAGGTTTTTGTTTCAGGGAATCATGGTCGGTATTTTTGCTGGGCTGCTTGTTTGCCTATACAGATTTTTGCTAACAAGTTCAGAATCATTTCTTCAAAACGTTCTTGTTACAATCAAAGGGAACATATATCTTATTTTGGGATGGTTTCTTGTTTTGACAATTTTAGGACTGCTGACAGGACTTCTGCTTCGATGGGAACCCTTGGCTTCAGGAAGTGGAATTCCCCAAGTNNTGCTGAGGTCAAGGGATACTTAAATCCAAGATGGTGGAGAATAATCATCGCCAAAACAATTGGAGGAACCATATCCACCCTAGCAGGACTTTCTTTAGGTCGTGAAGGACCTTCAATCCAGTTAGGGGGAATGGCAGGTAAAGGAGTCTCCAAACTGTTCAAAGGCACCAAGACAGATGAGTACAGATCAATCATTATAGGTTCTGCGGCAGGTCTTGCAGCTACCTTCAACGCACCATTGGCAGGACTANNGGAAATAAACCTCAGCTTTGACAAGACACTGGTTTTCATAGGTCTTACTGCAGCTGTCGTTGCAGATGTCATATCAAAGTTCTTTTTCGGCCAGTCTACAATATTCAGCTTTCATGCTCAAAACATACCTTTGGAGTTTTACTGGCTGTTACTAGTTCTTGGAATTGTATTAGGTATTTTAGGTTATCTCTACAACAGGACAATGATTGCAAGTAATGACTTCTTATCTAAGGTAACTAACATTCCCATTGAAGTAAAGATGATAATAACCTTTCTGATTGTGGGAGTTGTATCACTATACATTCCGTCAATATTAGATGGAGGGTATCTGATGATAGAACTACTCTGTGTTGCAATGCCTCCATTAAGCGTTATCCTAATCCTTTTAATTGCAAAGTATCTCTTAGGTCTTGTAAGTTTCTCATCTGGTGCTCCTGGAGGTATCTTCTTCCCTTTGCTTGTTCTTGGATCATATATAGGTGCGGCATTTGGAAGTTTCTTCATTCCAATATTTGGACTTCCTGAAAGTTGTATCTATAAGTTCATAGTAATTGCAATGGCAGGATTTTTCACAGCTACCGTAAGAACTCCGATAACTGGTGTGGTTCTCATAGCTGAAATGACAGGTTCCACCGAGACCCTTGTGGCAGCATTAATCGTATGTATTGTGGCTTATATCATTCCAACACTTCTAAACAACAAACCAATCTATGACAGTCTCCTTTCAAGAATATTGGGGAATAATGACATTCAAAGGGAAACAAGTGAAGGCAGACATATATTGAATGAGTATGTAGTGCCGTTAAACAGTAATCTGATTGGTAGGACAATAGCTGAAATTCCACTTTCTAACAACTCCATAATAGTGTCAGTTATGAGAGAAAACAACTACATAATAGCGAGAGGGGATTTAAAGATTAAATTTGCAGACCAGTTACACATTTTAATTGACCAAGAACACTACTTTTTTGAAAATAAGGAAATTGTATCCATTATCAATGAAACTGATAAAAAGTAATTAAGATATAAATAGAAAGTATTATATAGAGTATCTGATTATTATTATAAAAGGGAGATGAATATCATGGATTTTATTTTTAAACGAGCAAGTGTTAGAAACTTCAGTGATATGGAGCTGGATATTGCTGAGGTAGAACATCTAATCAAAGCAGGAATGCAGGCACCATCTGCTGTCAACTCCCAACCTTGGGAATTTCTGATAGTTGTAGATGATGAGGACAAACAGGTCGTTAGCCAAATGACACCATATGCCAAACCGGCGGCAAGTGCTCAGAAACTTATTATAACACTGGCCAATCTAGACAGACTGAAGAAAACAAAAAGCGTGGACTGGCTGGCTCAAGACATGAGTGCCTGTACTGAAAATATTCTTCTGCAGGCAACTATAGAAGGAATCGGTGCTGTCTGGCTGGGATTTTATCCAATCAAGGAAAGAATTGAAAAATTAAGAGATTATTTTGAAATTCCAGATAACATAATGCCTTTCTCTNNGTTCTCTGTAATCGCGTTGGGATTTCCAAAGGAAAAACCTGTTCCACGTAAAAATTTCAAGGCTGAAAAGATACACGTAGGGCGTTATTAAAATGAGATAAGAAATTTCTTTATCTTCAAAAGATAAAGATTTCTTATTTAAAATTAAACTTATTCTTCTAATCCAAAAGATTTTTTAAGTAACTCTACGTTTACATATCCTGCTTTGTAGAGTTTTCCTGTGGTCATATCGTTAATGACAACTTCAGCAGGTGCAAACATTCCTTTGTCTATTTTGTAGAAATCAAATTCTGCTTCNNATACTTCAAAGAATGGTTTACCGTATCCATCTGCAGCAGATGATGGTAATTTTGCAGCTACTTCAGCAATGTCGTCTCCTTCTTCGGAATCGACATAGTAGTAGGTTCTTCCACCGAACAATACTGCATCGTTGGTTTTACCCATAGCTTTTAATCCATCAGGATCAATTGGTGCAATAGGTGCAATACCTGCAGCGTGTTTTACTTTGGTCACGTCAAATCCAATAGCTTCCATCATTTTGTAGGTACCATTTTCAACAACTCTTNNCGGAAATTTGGATGGATCCTACAAGGGAGGAGGTTGGTGCAACAAGCAAGTATACGTTTTCTACAGTAACATTACATTCATCAGCAATGTATTGTGCAACTTCTTCACTAGGAAGAACATCTGCTTCGAGGGTTAGGATTGCCAAGTCAGCTTCGGTGTCTTCATAGTCAATTTCTTCATAGGTTTCAGCTGGTTTTTTAGCTATTGCTCTTGCAGGACCTGATCTANNCAGATACGGACCATCCTGCTTTTTGAGATCCTAAAGTGGAAATTGCAGGTGAGTCGGTTTTGATTTTTACAGAAGGCAATGCAAATTTTTCAGAGAGGTCTCCAGGAATGGAAATGCCCACATCAGCTAATCCACCAAGACAAACTTTGGTATAAAGTTCTCCTGCCTTAAAACTTCCA
>DAII01000128.1:238-2653 GCA_002496065.1 Methanobrevibacter sp. UBA586 | reverse complement strand
GGATTTAAAGCTTTTATAAATTTAAACTAATTCAATACTGCATAGATTCAATTATTTTATAGGAAATCTCAAAGCTGAATTTGACATTTAAAAAGGTGAAACAATTATAGAAAATGTTGTTAAGGTTGGTGGAAGTCTTTTCCCAGATTGTGCCATAGAACTGGTAAAGAAGCTGGAAGGAACCAATTCTCTGGTTATTTTGGGAGGGGGGGAATTTGCCAATCTGATTCGAAAATATGATGATATGTTGGGATTGTCTGATGAAACTGCTCACTGGACGGCAATTGACTGCATGGATATCCTAGCCAAACTTACTGCAGACAAAGTAGAAAGTGCTAAGATAGCTTTTTCACTTGAAGAAGCGAATAAAATCTCTGATGAAGGTTTTACTCCAATTATGATAACCTCAATCATTTTACGTGAGGATGATCCCTTTGAAAACTCATGGGATGTCACATCGGATTCAATTGCAGCCTACATTTCCAACCTTCTAAATGCAAACCTTTTAATAGTAACAAATGTAAATGGTATATATACCAAAGAACCTAATGTGAAAGGTGCTAAATTCATTGACGTGATTGATGCACAAACTTTACTAACTTTTGATGAGACATCAATCGATTTAATGTTACCTTCACTGCTATTGGAATTTGGGACTAATTGTTATGTTGTAAACGGAAAGTATCCAGAAAGAGTGTTATCTCTTATTGATAATTCTATAGATACTTACGATTTTTATTATACAAAGATTTTAGGTGAATAAAATGAAAGAAGTAGACTGTATTTCATGTAAACAAGAAATTCCATTAACTGGACCATTCGTAGAATTTGAATGTCCTATTTGTGGAGCAAAAATCGCAAGATGTGAAAAATGCCGTACATTTGGTCACGCTTACAAATGTGAATGTGGATTTGAAGGTCCATAGATTAATTTAAAGGAGACTTAAAAATGAGTGATGTAGTAGCAACCATGAAAATCATGCCAGAAAGTCCGGAAGTAGATTTAGAAGCTCTTAAAGCAGCTATTGAAGCAGCTATTCCTGAAGATGCAGAGTTCCACAAAATCGATGAGGAACCTATCGCATTTGGTTTAGTAGCTTTAAACTTAATGTTCATCATTGAAGATGGTGAAGGTGGAACAGAATCTACCGAAGAAGCTATGGCTAATTTAGATGATGTAGCTAGTATAGAAATAATTGATACCAGAAGATTGATGTAATCTTCTTTACTTTTTTTTATTTTAAATTTCTCAAGACTTTTTTCCCGTCTTCAGTAAGTTTGTACAATCTGCCTTTTTTTGATTCGGGATTTATAAGATAAACCAGATTTTTTTCTTTCATTTGCTTTAATGAGCGACTTACATTGTTGATATGAATGGCGGTTTCATGAGTAATGTCTGAAGGCTTTAAAACATCATCTCCAATGGACTGCAATACCTTTGTCCTATGGCTGGATTGTTTTATATATTCAGTTAATATGAGTGTTTTGTCATCCATAATCTATACTTGTCATTAAACTATTTAATGTGTTAATATATCATAATTATCATAATAATTTTAATTAATAACATATTATATATATTGCTTTATCAAATAATCTTTTAAGGAAGGTAATTATGATTGAATGTCCTAAATGTGGTAAGCAAGGCAAGGGAAAATTCTGCAGTCATTGTGGAACTAGGCTTGTTGATGAAACGGCTGACAACAATGAAAACAAATCCAAATCAACCTATGGTAATAAAATAATCAAATTTGTAAGTTGTTCAAATTGTGGCAATAAGGTAAAGGACACTGATAAATTCTGTGATAACTGCGGTGCAACAATTGATAAGGATGAAGCTCCCGTTGAAGTAGTAGAATGGATAAATCCAGTTAAATCTGCAGTATTGTCAGCAATTGTTCCAGGTATTGGTCAGGTAAACAACAATCAGTTCAGAAAGGGAATCGAATTGTTTGTCATCTGGTTAATTGGTCTTTTATTAATCCTGTTTTTTATAGGATGGTTTGTAGTAGCTATAACTTGGATTTATTCAATTTATGATGCTTATACCTGTGCCCATAAGTTAAATGAAGGACTTAAGTTAGAAGACAAATTATTTTAAGTTATGTGTGATCCTGACAGAGTATGTTTGTCTGTTGTGGGAAACTAACCATTAGGTGAAATATTTGTATTTGCTGTGAATGTTCCAGGTTAGATGCAAATTTCTCATTTTTTATGGATGATTTTGTCAAAACAATATTTATATTGGAGTATGATTATGAACAAGAGGGTTTTAACATGATATTGTAGAGAACAGTCTAATATTATGTTATTTCATTACTCTTTTAAAAACTCATGAATGGAAGAAAACCGATGTGAGCTTGGGCCAGTATTATATGCTGATGTATCTATATGAAAACAATTATTTCATCCAAT
>DAII01000128.1:0-194 GCA_002496065.1 Methanobrevibacter sp. UBA586 | reverse complement strand
GCGAAGTTGATGAAGAGCGCCTATAAAATCATATTGACCAAAAATGCATTGACACAGCCAAATTTCTTGAAATGAAGGAAAGAAAGTAGTAGGAATGGTATATGGAGAATTGTAACTGGGTCTTGATGATTTGACAGTTTAATTAAGATAATTGTATTGAAATCATTGCATTTGTCAAATTTTCTTTAGATAAA
>DAII01000145.1 GCA_002496065.1 Methanobrevibacter sp. UBA586 | reverse complement strand
CGAAGAATATGTACAATTCTCAAAAATTACTGCATTGGGTATTGTTGTAATTGGAGCTATTGGATTTGTTATTGTGTTAATAAGTCAATTAATCGGATTATGATTTTGTTTTAATCTATGTTTATTAAAATGATCTCAATTAGATAATTTTTTTTAATATGATTTTTCTTATAAAGTAATGTTTTTTGAAACATTTAAATACTACTTTTTATAAACTAATAATATTATACAAATCTGATATCAGGATTATAAAATCTTGATTTTTGGTTTCTATAATACTTTTATTTAATAATTGATTTTATTAACAGGTAGAAATATACAAAATAGGTGAATTTTTCATGGAAAATACTGAGAATACCATATACGCTCTTAAGACATCTGCTGGTCAAGAAAAGAATGTAGCTAGGTTATTAGCTCGTAAAGCTCGCCTAGATGGTGTAGGTATTTCATCAATCCTTGCCCCTGAATCTTTAAAAGNNGATATATTTTGGTTGAATCTTCAACAAAGATTGATTTGAGAAATCCTGATCTTAAAGTTCAACATTTAAGAGGTGTTGTTGAAGGTAAGAATGGTATTACCTTTGAAGAGGCAAAAAGATTCTTAAAACCAGAACCTATTATTTCTTCAATCAAAGAAAGGAGTATTGTTGAACTTATTTCCGGTCCTTTCAAAGGAGAAAAAGCTAAAGTGGTACGTATAGACGAATCACGTGAAGAAGTAGTTCTCGAGTTAATAGAAGCAGCAGTACCGATTCCGGTTACTGTAAAAGCTGATCAAATTAGAATCATTCAAAAGGAGGCTGACTAATGGCTAAAGATACAGTCGAAGTTCTTATCGAAGGTGGAAGCGCTACTCCTGGACCTCCATTAGGCCCAGCATTAGGACCTTTCGGTATTAATATGATGCAAGTTGTTGAAGAAATTAACAATAAAAGTGCTGATTTTGCAGGCATGAAAGTACCTGTAAAAGTTAGTATCGACAGAGATACTAAAGAATTCGAAATTGAAATCGGTACACCACCAACTACATCACTTATTATGGAAGAATTAGGCATCGAAAAAGCTTCTCATGAACCAGGTTTAGATATAGTTAATGATTTACCAATTGACAAAGCTTTAAAAATCGCAAGAATGAAATTTGATTCATTACTTTCCAACGATTATAAAGCTGGAGTCAAAGAGGTTATGGGAACTTGTGTAAGTATGGGAATTTCTGTTGACGGTAAAGACCCAAGAGCTGCACAAAAAGACGTAGATGCTGGAGTATATGACGATATTTTAGTAGAATAGATATCGACAAACAAAATTAAAATTAAATTTATTTAACAGTGTATATGATGTTATAATTATATTATAATTGATATACTGTTTTTATTCATGCAATCGAAAAAGATTTTTTCTTAAGTAGATTACTCATGAAACCAATTAACCAATGAACAAATGTTCATGGGGGATAATATGACACAAGATGTAATAGAAGCGGTGAAGAAGGCAAAAGACGAGTCAAAGCCGAGGAACTTCACACAGTCAATGGATGTAATTATCAACGTCCGTGACTTAGATGTCAAAAAACCAGAAAATAGGTTTAATGAGGAAGTTACTCTTCCTAATGGGCGTGGCAAAGATGTAAAAATCGGAGTCATTGCTGATGGGGAACTCATTGTTCAGGCTAAAAATGCCGGTTNNGTCGATCTTGTAATAAACAAAGAGGATTTAGAAGCTTTAGGAAAAGACAGAAAAGCAGCAAAACGTGCAGCAAACTCTGTTGATTTCTTTGTAGCTCAAGCTGATATGATGCCACTTGTTGGTAGATTTTTAGGTCCAGTTCTTGGTCCACGTAATAAAATGCCAAAACCAGTGCCAGCTAGTATCAAATTAGATCCACTTTTAGAAAGGTTACAAAATACCGTAAAAGTAGGTATTAAACAACAACCTTCTATCCAAATTATTGTTGGAAGTCAAGATATGACCGACGAAGAGATAGCTGAAAATATTGAAACTGTTCTTACTGTCTTAGACCGCCAATTAGATAAAGGAAGAAGTCAAATAAAATCCATGTTTATTAAAACAACTATGGGTCCAACTGTGAGGGTGATTTAGATGGCTCATGTTGCTGAATGGAAAAAAGAAGAAGTTAGTGAACTCAAAGGGTTAATAGACTCCTATGATGTTATTGGAATTGTAGATTTATTAAACATTCCAGCAAAACAGCTCCAAGAAATGAGAAAATCTCTCAAAGGCAATGCTGTTATCAGGATGTCTAAGAAAAACCTTATTGACTTAGCTCTTGAAGATTGTGAAGCTGAAAAAGACAATGTTACTGATTTATCTGACTATATGGATGGTCAAGTTGCTGTTATTGCAACTGAAATGAATCCTTTCAGATTATACAAAATCTTGGAAGACAGTAAAACTGCAGCTCCTGCTAAACCAGGATCAATCGCAGTGGATGACATTGTTATTCCTGAAGGGGACACCGGATTTGAACCAGGTCCATTTTTAGGAGAATTACAACAAGTGGGTATTCCTGCTAAAATCGACAAAGGTAAAATTGTAGTTTCAAAAGAAACCGTACTTGTCAAAGCAGGTGAAGAAGTATCCAAACAAGTAGCTAGTACTTTAAGCAGAATGGATATTAACCCTATGGAAGTAGGTATAGATTTAAAAGCAGTATATGAAGATGGAGCTATTTACACCTCAGAAGTACTTGCAATTGATGAGGAACAAACATTAGCTGATATTCAAGGTGCATTTACCCGTGCATTTAACTTATCTGTTTATGCGGCAATACCTACCGAGGAAACAATCTCTGCAATTATTTCAAATGCATACACCAAAGCATTCAATGTTGCTATGGAAAGTGCATACGTAACCTCAGAAAC
>DAII01000082.1:4271-4424 GCA_002496065.1 Methanobrevibacter sp. UBA586 | reverse complement strand
CATAAATGTATTTTTTAGTTCATTAAAAAAGAAACTTTTGAATTCATTATTTTTTCATAATGAATAAAAAAAATCAGTTATAATTCATCTTCAACAGCAGCCCAAAGGTAGGTTGCCCAACTTTGTTTTCCATCAATTACCATATCAAGCAAC
>DAII01000082.1:3264-4131 GCA_002496065.1 Methanobrevibacter sp. UBA586 | reverse complement strand
GACCAGCCACCGTTTGCTCTGAATTTGATGTCTGGATCAATTCTTTTGATTTCTTCACTCCAATTAACTAGCATTATAATCACTTAAATTATATTTTAACATGAAGTTTTATTAAATGAGTTCGAGAGCGTATGAAATCTATTCCAATAATTGTGCACATTTAGAAACATTTATATATATGATTGCATAACTATTAAATAATCAATTAGGAGATGATAATATGCAAATAGAAAACATTATAGCAATATTAAAAGAAAACTTCGACTGTGACGAAAATGGCCTTGACTGGCAAGANNTTTGAGAACAATTCCGACAATGTATACGATATTGCAGTAAATGGCATCACTGTTCCATTTGTATCAGATTTCTTCTCAAACAACGAAGAACTCATTATTTCTGGAAAACACGATTTAGTTCTTGCTGTTATTCCAAGAGAAATTATCAATGAACTTGAAGTAATTAAAAAATAATTACTTTACTTTATTTTTTTTATTCTTACAATAGCTGTTTTTTTAGCTGATTTTTATTTACATTCTACCCCAAATCCTATGNNNNATAAAAAACAATTCATAAAATAATTATATATTATATTGATGGTTATATTATGAATTTATTTGAAAAATTTGATATAGTTCCGAACAATCCTGAACTTTATGACATTGCTTTTACTCACGGATCCTATGGAATAGAACACGATATCGATTATTCTTATGAAAGATTAGAATTTCTTGGAGATTCTGTTTTGAATGTTATTGTCTCTGAGTATTTATTTAAAAAATTTCCACAATATGAAGAGGGTAATTTAACTAAGCTTCGTGCAAATTATGTGTGTCAGACTGCACTGATTCATTATTCTCATGAATTGGG
>DAII01000082.1:0-3246 GCA_002496065.1 Methanobrevibacter sp. UBA586 | reverse complement strand
GAAATATTATCCATAACTGCAGATATCTTTGAATCCTTTTTAGGAGCAATATTTTTGGATCAGGGCATGGAATTTGCTAAGGACTATATTTCAAAAACAATATTTAAATATATAGATGAAGGGAGAATCTTCTTCTTCGATTACAAGTCCACAATTAAGGAATATGGGGATGCAGAGGAAGTCTCTATAGATTATGAGGTAATCGACGAATATGGTGTACCTCATGACAAGACATTTATCATTCGTATTTTAATTGATAATGAGGAATTTGGAATTGGAAAAGGCAAAAGCAAAAAGGAAGCAGAACAAACAGCTGCTAAAAATGCTATGGATGCATTAAATATTGGATTATATGGGGATAACAATGAATAGAGAATCTGTAGGCATTGTTGAGACTAAATATTACGATATTGACGAAACCATTCAACTTGAAAGTGGAGATAGTCTTGATAATGTTGTAGTAGCATATGAAACTTATGGTGAATTGAATAAAGAGAAAAACAATGCCATATATATTTGCCATGCATTGACAGGAGATGCCCATGCTGCAGGTTGGCATAAGGGAGACAAAAAACCAGGATGGTGGGAAATAGTAATAGGTCCTGGAAAGGCATTGGACAGTGACAAATACTTCATAATATGTTCCAACGTTTTGGGAGGATGTAAAGGAACTACAGGTCCAAGTTCAATCAATCCGAAAACAGGAAAGGAATATGGCTTGGATTTTCCTGTCATCACAATCAAGGACATGGTCAATGTTCAAAAGAAACTCATAGACTCCTTTGGAATCGAGGAGCTGGTAGCTGTAATTGGAGGATCTATGGGTGGAATGCAGGTTCTTCAATGGATGGTTTCATATCCAGAAATGGTTAAAAAGGCCGTTCCAATAGCTACTACAGCAAGATCATCACCTCAGCAGATAGCATTCAATGAGGTGGGCCGTCAGTCAATTTCATCAGATCCGAACTGGAATCATGGAAATTACTACGGTACTGGTAAGGTTCCTAAAAACGGACTTGCAGTGGCCCGTATGGTAGCACACATCACTTATCTAAGTGATGAATCAATGTATCTTAAATTTGGCCGTGATCTTCAGGACAAGGAAGAGGTAACCTACGACCTTTCCATGGATTTCCAAGTTGAAAGTTATCTTCACCATCAGGGAGAAAGCTTTGTAAAGCGTTTTGATGCAAATAGCTATTTATACATCACAAAGGCCGTTGACTTGTTTGACCTAGCTGTAAATGATTCAGTTATTGACGGTTTCAAGAACGTAAAATCTAAAGTGGAAGTGGTCTCAGTTGATTCCGACTGGCTTTATCCTATTGAACAAGGAATGGAAATTGTATCAGCTTTAAATGCAAATGACGTGGAAGTTTCATTCTCAGAATTGAAATCAAGCTATGGGCATGATGCGTTTCTTCTGGAAAAGGGTCAACTCAACTATATCATTTCAAAATTCTTATCTGACAATGTGGTTTCAGACCTGATGACAGTAAATATTCCGACAATAGGGCCAAGTGCAGACATCAAGGAAGCTGCAAAACTGATGTTGGACAATCAGGTAACTCACATTCCAGTTGTATGTGACGATTCTAAGCTAATAGGTATTGTTACAAGCTGGGACCTCTCAAAGGCCATTGCAACAAATACAAACTCATTGAATGACATAATGACAACTTCCGTAAAGTACTGTCATGAAAACGATTCAATCGATGTTGTTGCATATAAAATGAGAAAGGATGACATTTCCTGTCTTCCTGTTGTTGACGATAACCTCAAACTTGAGGGCGTAATAACCTTTGATCAGGTTAGCCATCTTGTTTCAAATGTAAAATAAGGATTCATAAAGTGAATTATGAATCTTTTAAAATCTTTTTTTTTTATTCTATTGCTTTTTTTAATGCTTGATCCATATCAGCTATGATGTCCTCAACATTTTCTATACCTACTGACAGTCTGATGAAATCAGGGGTGATTCCACTTTCAATCTGCTCTTCGTAGGTCATGTTTGAGTGTGTTGTGCTTGCAGGATGTATAACAAGAGTTTTCGCATCTGCAATGTTTGCTACATGTGAAAGTAGCTCAATGCTTTCAATGAATTTTTTACCTTCTTCAAGGCCTCCCTTTATTCCAAATCCTATGATACATCCGTAGTTTCCGTTCAGGTATTTTTCAGCCATTTCATGGTTTTCATTGTCTTCAAGCCCAGGGTAGTTGACCCATGAGACTGCAGGGTGGTCTTTTAGGAACTTTGCAACTTCCAAGGCGTTTTCGCAGTGTTGATTAACTCTCAGTGACAGAGATTCGGTGCTCTGTAAAATCATGAAAGCATTCATAGGGCTTAAAACTGTTCCCATATCCTTCATCAGATGTGCTCTTGCTTTCATTATGAATGCCTTGTCTCCAAATGCCTCACTGTATACTAGGCCGTGATATGCCTCATCAGGTTCTGTAAACTGTGGAAACTTGCCGTTTGTCCAGTCAAATTTTCCGCTGTCCACTATTATTCCTCCCATGGTGGTTCCTGTTCCTGAAAGGAATTTGGTTGCTGAGTGCACTACAATGTCTGCTCCATAATCGATTGGTTTTACCATTGTTATTGCACATGTGTTGTCTACAATAAGTGGGATGTCATGTCTGTGTGCGATTTCACTTATCTTTTCAAAGTCAGGGATATTCAATTGAGGGTTTCCTATTGATTCGATATATATTGCTTTGGTGTTTTCGTTGATTGCCTCTTCATAAGCCTCTAAATCATGTGTGTCAACGAAATTTACCTTTATTCCCCAGTTTGGAAATGTGTTTTTAAATAATGTGTATGTTCCTCCGTAGAGGTTGTTTGATGATACGATTTCATCTCCTTTTCCTGCAATGTTCAGCACTGCTAGAAGAATTGCTGACATTCCTGTGGACTGTGCTAGTGCTCCTACTCCGTTTTCAATAGCTGCAACTCTTTTTTCAAGTACTTCTGTTGTGGGATTTGATATACGTGTGTAGAGATGTCCTTCCCTTTCAAGGGCGTATAGCTGCTGTGCGGTTTCAGTATCTTCAAATGCATAGGAACTGGTCAGATAGATAGGGGTGGCTCTTGCACCTGTTGTGGGGTCTGCTTGTTCTTCTCCTGCATGTACCTGTATTGTTCTTTCACCATACTTCTTCTTATTCATTTTTTCACTCCTTTTAATTGTTTTTTGAATGTTTTACAACAATATTTAAAAAATATTATATTTTATATATTTTTTA
>DAII01000111.1 GCA_002496065.1 Methanobrevibacter sp. UBA586 | reverse complement strand
AAATTCTTTTTAATGATTAATTTATTTTTTAATATTGATTTTAAAGTGTCTAATCGTATTTATTTGCTAAATAAAAGTTTTATATTTTATTTATTTTGAAATGAAGGGTGATGATTTTTTTATGGGTGAAAATTTGGATGGTTTAAAGATTTTTAAGTTTATGATGAATGTAATCTCCACCATCTTCTTTAGAAGTTTGGAATCTCTATACTTTCAAGGAGTTCTTACCTACAGAAAATCTTCTCTCTTCAGTTCATATTACAGTAAGCTGCCTGATTCTAAATCTGGAATTTCAAATTACATAACTCCAATAAATCAAATAGTATANNCTATATCACTATTCCACAAAGACACAGAAAAATGTTAAAAATAAGATAAGGGGAAACTCAATATTTTACGAATTGAAACAAGAAAGCTAGACAAAAGAATAAAAAAAGTAAAAAGTAGAAAAACAGATTGGTATTTATTTAAAACCAATCTTCCAAACTTTTTTGTCCTGAATTTAGCTTTTTAAGTTTTTTACAGGCATTTTCAACCCTTTGTTCNNGAACTCTTTTATTTTCTCATCCTGTGGTTTTTTCCAACTTATTTTGTAGTCGGTTCTGATATTCGGATTTAGGAATATTTCCTTTACAGCTTCCAAATCCTGATCTGATTCCTTTTCAAATTCCCTGAAAACGGATTCCAATTTTCCATTTTTGGCATATTTCAAAGCGGTTTTGGCTCCCACTCTTTTTTTGCCTTCATTAAAATCAGTTCCAACAAGTATGGCCATGTCTATTAGCTGCTCACGAGTGATATCTAGCTTGCTTAAAACCTTTTTAAGTTCAATGTATTCAAGATCTCCAAGATTTGAATTGATTGCTAGATTCCGGACAACCCTTACAGATCCAAAGAGAAGACAGTCGTAATCTTGGGATGCAGTAGCCCATACATCACCTTTGTCTACCATGTATGCGGCCTGTGCCTCTCCCTCTCCGTATGCTTCAATGTATGGAATTCCCATTAATGTCAATAGCTTTTTTGATGAGTCTATTATGTATGGTGAAAGCTTGGAGGAACGCATTGCGTATTTGCGTGCTTCCACTTCATCACCTTTTTTTAATGCTTCCTTCCATTTTTTCTCGGATTCATCACGTATTTGTCTACGTTCTTCTTGGGTTTCCTGTTTAAGTTCAGGGGCTTTTCCATCAAAAACATAAATTGGTTTGATTCCTTTTTCAATAATTGAGGAATTTCTGTAGAGTATTCCACTTAAATGGGAGGTGATATTTCCGTTATTATCCATGAGGGGAGTTCCATCCCTTTGACGAATTATTGATAAAAACTGATAAAGAGTGTTAAATGCGTCAATTGCAACAGATCTTCCTTCTAAATCTTTAAAATTTATTGGTTCTGATTTTATTATATCCTTTAGTTTAACTCCCATTTTCCCCACCTTTTATATTTCTGTAAAATAGCTGATTGGAAATGATTCCTTAATCCACATCAAGATTTCATCCTTGTGTATGATAACATAATCCCTTGACAGGAATTCTTCATCTGTACCGTATAGCTCTTCTAATGTTTTGTTTCCCTTTTCAATGAATATATTGTGTATTTCACGTCTGGATTCAATTTTATAGTTTTTAAGAATTCTTCCTATAGGTATGTCTGCACTTACCAAATCACATCTTATTTCATCGGTAAGTCGGTCTAATGGAACATATGACAATGCATATATCAATGGTTTACCATCCTTATGCATTATAATTTCTCTGAAATTGATTTCAGAACCTTCTTTGGAGTTTACCAACAAGGCTTCCTCTGCAGTTGAGGTCTTGGTGTGCTGTTCCAAGGTGGTTAGGTCAATTTTACCATAAAGAACATCCAGAATTGCGGTAATTGATCCGTCTGTAGTCAGTAATATTTTTTGAGTGTTTGAAAAGTTTTTATCGTTGTCTTCTTCAACTTGGTTTATTTTTTCAATTAAGCGTTTGTTAGCTTCGTTTTTATTCATTGACATTTTAGTTCACTATGTCCTTAGGATGTGTAATAACTCCTTCAAGAGCAGATGCAGCTACTACTTTAGCATTGGCTAAATAGACTTCTGATTTTGGATCACCCATTCTTCCTTTAAAGTTTCTATTTGTGGTTGAAACACATACTTCTCCTTCAGATAACACTCCCATATGTCCTCCAAGACATGGTCCACATCCTGGATTACAAATGATAGCTCCAGCATCAATAAATGCGTCGATATATCCTCTGTTTATAGCTTCTTTATAGATTTCACGGGAAGCTGGAAGGATGAGGAGTCTAACATCGTTATTAATTTCATTATCTTTTAGGATGTGGTATGCATCTTCTAAATCAGATAATCTGCCGTTGGTACAGGAACCTATTAGACATTGGTCGATTGCTGTACCGTCTACTTTTGAGATATCCTTTACATTGTCAACATCATTAGGACATGCGATTTGAGGCTCTAAATCAGATACATCATATTCTAACTCTTTTCTATAAACTGCATCAATGTCGGATTTGACTATGTTAAACTCTCCAGGGTTCTTTCCAGTCCTTTTGGAAATGTAATCGATGACTTCCTTATTGGGTTCCATGATTCCATTCTTGGCACCCATTTCAATGGCCATGTTACACATGGTCGCTCTTCCGTCAACTCCCATATTCTCTATGGTTTCACCACAAAACTCTGCAGTCTGGTATGTTGCACCAGCTATTCCAATATCTCCTATTATATTTAAAATAATGTCTTTTGCTGCCGTATATTCATCAAGCTCTCCTGATATGGTCATCTTGTTAGCTTCAGGAACCATAAACCAAGTTTTCCCAGTAGCGTAAACCATAGCTAGGTCAGTAGCTCCCATTCCTGTGGAAAATGCTCCAAAAGCTCCATAAGTACATGTATGGGAATCTGCACCAACAATTACCATTCCAGGTTCAACCAAACCCATTTCAGGCAATACCTGATGGCAAATTCCTTCTCCGTGAATGTAATTTTTATTGATTTTTTGAGTGTTGATGAAGTTTCTGCAGACCTTCTGGAACTCCGCCGAACCGATGGTGTTTGCCGGAACATTGTGATCAAAAACGATGGCTATCTTGTCATTGTCCCAAACTTCATAAGATATTTTTTCAAAGGTTTTGATTGCAGGTGGTGAGGTTCCGTCATGTGACATTGCTAAATCCACTGGAATTTCAATAATTTCTCCAGGAGTTACCTCGTATCCTGCCTTGTTTGATAAGATTTTTTCTGTAATATTCATTTTATTCCTTGTTGCAACTTTTAACGATTTCTTTAAACACTTCATCGTTAATGTATTTTCCTTCTTCTCTGCTCTTCTTGACAGCTTCTACAATTTCAAGAAGTTTGTCATTACTTACTTCCATTCCACAGCCATCTAATTTGGCTTTTACAGCTCTACAACCTGAATGTTTTCCTAAAACAAGCTGTCTTTTTTGTCCTACAAGTTCAGGGATATATGGTTCGTAGGTTAAAGGTTCCTCAACCACGGCATCAACATGAATTCCTGATTCATGTCTGAATATGTTTTTACCAACAACAGGCTTGTTGTAGGGAACAGGAAGGGCACTTGATTTTGATACGAGCTCAGAAAGTTCTTTGATGTATTTGGTTTTGAATCCAAGGTCCTTTCCGTATAAAATCTTAAGGCTCATTATTAGTTCCTCCAAAGAAGCGTTTCCTGCTCTCTCACCGATACCGTTAACTGTGGTTGAAACAGCATTTGCACCTGCTAAAAGTCCAGCTATTGAATTTACAACTGCAAGGCCAAAATTATTGTGACAATGAAGTGCAATGTCAATGTCCACATCTTTTCTAAGTTCTGTCAAAAGATAGGTCATTCCCTGAGGGGTAATTGCTCCTACGGTATCTGCAATGTGTACTCTGTCTGCACCGTAGCTTTCTGCCATGTTGTAGATTCTTTTTAGGAAATCTATGTCTGTTCTTGTCGCATCTTCAGCTGAGAATGCTACAAATAGGCCATGGTCCTTTGCATATTCGATAGCATCCATACAAATATTCATAGCTTCCTGACGTCCAATGTGCATTTTGTGCTCCAAATGAATATCTGAAGTTCCCATAAATGTAATAACTCCATCTACATCACAAGAAAGGGCTGCATCAATATCCTCCTGTTTTGCACGTGCAAGTGAAAGGATATGAGCATCGAGTCCTTCATTGGTAATTGCTCTTACGGATTCTCTTTCCCTTTCAGAAACAATAGGAAAACCTGCTTCAATTTGATGAATTTTAAATTGATCCAATTTTTTAGCTATATCTAATTTCTCCTCAAGG
>DAII01000106.1 GCA_002496065.1 Methanobrevibacter sp. UBA586 | reverse complement strand
GATGATTTCAATGCTTAATTATATAAAGGCAGAATTTTTAAAATTAAAAAGATCAAAATTGCTTTTGATGGTACTACTGGGAACTATTGCCCCTGCAGGATTGATGTCTGCAATACTGGTATTTGGAGATGTTGGTCCGCAAACCATGGAATATTTTTTAAATGACATTAACTTTTACGGGTTGATTTTGTTCAATGTAATTATCTATGCAATGCTTGCAAGCTACATGATTGTAATGGAATATAATGATCATACCATCAAATCAGTTTTAACAGTTCCAATTTCAAGAAACAAGTTTATTTTGGTAAAATTTTTGGCTTTTGAAATAATTGTGATTCTGTTGTCCTTGTTAAATTATTTCGTGTCTGTAGCATTGGGATATCTCGCTGGAAATACTGACATTACTGTTAATTTGTTGGGAAATCAGTTTGTCCAATTTTTAGGAGGCAATTTTTTACTTTCAATAGTCCTAACTCCATTCATATTTATTTCTTTATTGTTTAAGAATGTAATTCCAACTGTAATATGTGGTGTAGTGGTTTCATTTTCCTCTTCAATAATATACAACAGTCAATATGCACCATTGTCTCCTTTCACCCTACCTATTCTAATAATTAAAAAGACATTGGATAGCTACAATTACGGAGTTGTAACTCCCGGAGCAATATTTATTATCACCTGCATAGTGGGATTGATTGTAAGTATGATATATTTCAACAAGACCGATGTAAGTCTATAGGCTTACATCCTTTCCCTTTTTAATCACGAAGTATTTATATTATTATTTTAAATAATTAGATTATGAATTTCATAATTGGTAATAGGATATCATTTGCAGTGATTGTTATTTTAGTGATTTGTAATGTCTTTGGCATATCCAAGATGTTTTTCCCGTGGAGCTACATTTTAGAAATCATTCTATTCTTTTTAGCATTCATCTACTTATTGATATCATTACAAAGCATTAAGGAAAATAATCTGGCTAAATTCAGCATTGTTTTTTCCATCATAATAATTGTCCTTGTGATTTGGGCGATGTTTATTTAACCAAATCTTTAATCACTTCTTTTATTTCAGATATTGGCATATTTGTTTTTATGCCTAATGGACTATAATGGGTTTTTACTACGTTGTAACCCTTTTCATTTATTTTTTCAATAATCAAGTCAAATTTTGGAGCACTTATTTTCAATACTCTGCATAATGTGTGAATGTCATAAAATGTGGTTTCAGCATAGGCTTCTTCAAGACAGCTATTTAGCAGTTTAAGAATCTTGTCCTTTGTATTGAGAGTTTTGCTGTCCAGTTCCTCAATCATTTCTGTAATGAACTCTTTATTTTGAATAGGTCCCAACCACATAGGTCCTGCATGAATCAGTTTTTCACCGCACTCAGGACAGGTATCATTTAGGCTCACAGCCATTCCTTTATTGGTTTCACGATATAGGCAATTTTTGCAGTGACTTACATATCCCATGTTTTCTAGGGATTCATCGGTTGCCTTTGATCCTTTTAAAACTTCAATATAAAGTCTCATGTAATGTTCGGTACTGTGGGAAAGCTTTACATCGATGTATTTTTTATATTTGGCTAGTGTAAGTGCAACATAACCTGCCAATATTCTTATTCCATTTTCATGACAGTATTCACTTTTGTAGGGTTTTGTATTATACTTACGAATGCAGGGTTCCTTGTAGGTTCCACATAGTGCTGATGTATCTGTAGCAGTAACACAGAGTAAGGAATTCCTACGGGCACAATATCCTGCGGAATCTAAAAAAGGAGATGGTGTTCCAAATGGATCAATGTCAATTATATCAAATCTTCCTCTATTATTTCTTAGGAATAAACTAGCATCATTTTGTNNAAATGTCTTCAAGACCATTCAACTCAACATTTAATTTTTCAAATAGATTTGCAGTTTCACTGATGTCGTTAATTGCGACTTGACCGATTCCATCGATTTCATTTTTATAGCGAACTCCCCGAATCCCACTTCCTCCAAACAGATCACAGACATTCAATTCCCTATCCTCTCTCTTTTGAAATACTTGAAGTGCTAAAATGGATATATCTCTATTCAATTCCATTTTGGGATTGTAGAAAACAGGTGCCTCAGATGAAACTTTGTCAAATTTTGGAAATTGTATATCTGTAGTTCCTTCTCTTATTGTTTCAAGTTCATAATTTTCAATTTTATTTGTTTCATCCATTTTCTTCACCTTTATTTAAGTAGTTAATACNNATTATTAGATTATAATATAAATATTAGTTTAAGAGAATAAATTCTATTTATTATTGGTGATAAGATGGCGGATATTAAAGTTTCAATTGCAAAACCTATAATTGGTGAGGAAGAAATTGAAAATGTTGTTGAAGTATTAAAATCAGGAATGATAGCACAAGGTCCTAAGGTGGCTGAATTTGAAGAAAAATTCGCTGAATGGGTAGGGACTAAATATGCAATTGCTACTAACTCCGGAACCGCAGCATTACACGTGGCATTACTTGCAGCAGGCATTGGTCCTGGTGACGAAGTAATTACAACTCCATTCACTTTCATTGCTAGTGGAAATGCAATCGTATACACTGGTGCAACCCCAATTTTCGCCGACATTGATTTAGAAACTTACACTTTGGATTATGATACAATTGAAGATTTAATTACTGATAAAACCAAGGCTATTTTGCCTGTTCAATTATATGGTCAATCTGCAGATATGGATAAAATTAGGGAAATAGCTAAAAAGCACGATTTGCTTATTATTGAAGATGCCGCACAGGCACATGGTGCAATGTATAATGATGAAACCGTTGGAAGCATGGGAGATATGGCGTGTTTCAGTTTTTATCCAACAAAAAACATGACAACAAGTGAGGGAGGTATGATTACCACCGATGATGATGAATTGGCAGAAAAAGCCAAGCTATTCAGAGCTCATGGTTCCAATATCAAATATAAGCATGATGAAATAGGTTACAACTTCAGAAGTAGCGACATTGCAGCAGCTATCGGTCTTGCCCAATTGGATAAAATTGACGGGTTCAATGATCAAAGAATAGCTAATGCAGCTTACTTAAATGAAGGTTTAAAAGACGTTGATGGCGTTATTACTCCAGTATCACCAGAAAATAGAAAACATGTCTATCATCAATATACCATTCGCGTTACTAAAGGAAACAGGGATGATTGGGTTGAAATCCTAACTGAAAAGGGAATAGGAACAGGTATTCACTATCCAATTCCATTATACAATCAACCTATCTATAAAAAATTAGGATTTGGAGGATCATCTCCAAATGCAGAAATTGCTGCAGATTCTGTTATCTCACTTCCAGTTCATCCATCTTTAAGTAAGGACGATTTGGATTTGGTTATTGAAGCTGTTAAGGAAGCTTCTGAAAAAATAGAATAATTTTTTGGATTTTTAAATCCATTACTATTTTTTTTTATTTAAAATAAGTTTTGTAGTTTTTATTTTGCAGAATCAGTACAAATAATAAAATGGTTTTATTAAAAAACCATTATTCATTTGCAGTTTCAATTTTCTTAACAATTTTTTCTCCTTCAACAGCTATGGTGCTGAATGTATTGATTGTTTCTTGCATTTGACCAAGAGCCTGTTTTTTGTAGTTGCTTAAATCTTCAATTGCTGCTAAGGCCTCATCAAATGCTTCTTGAAGAACTTCAGGAGAAATCATTGTTTCAGTACTTGCCTTTTGTATTTCGGTACCTTGCTGTCTTAACATTTTGGAGGTGGAACTGATGACATTTTCAGTAGTTTCATTAAGGACTTTGATTTTATCCATTGTTATTTTTTGATTGTATAGTGCTGCAGCCATCATGATTCCGGTTCTAAGAGCGGTTACGGTAACATTTTGGGCACGGACGATTCCTCTTATGAGTTCTTTATTGTTTCTTCTAATGACATTTAGTGAAATGATTCCCTGTTGGTTTACAACAATCATCTGTTGCATATCCATAATCCTCTGTCTGAGTGGGAAGAGTATCTCTTCACGGACAAAATCAATTTTCTCAGGGTCTTCTCCTTGAACGACAGCTTCTTGGATTTGTGCATCAATTGATGCGTCCATTTGTTTAGCTAATTCAATGTCGGTTATAAGATTTTTGGTCAATTCCCTTAATCCGCTTTCTTCAGAAAGTAATGTTACANNTACATTGTCATTATGAAGAACTTTGCTGCTTTCATTTAATGATGCTAGGATATTATCGATAACTCCTTCGGCTTTTTCGTATTTTTCAAAGTATCTTTTAACCGGGTTGAAGAGTTTTCCCAATAATCCCTTATCCAAAAAGTCGATTCCTGTAGGATTTAATTCCTCTATCTGTCTGTTTAATTTCATTAAGTTGTTTCCAATGTCTTCTGCATCGTCACCACCTTTACTGAAATCTTTCAAGCGTGTGTTTAATAGATTGTTTTTGGCTGCAGTTATGTTTATTGTGATGATTCCAAAATTGTCTAGGGGTTTAATAATCTTTTCCCTTTCAGTAACATCGTTAAAATCTGCATTGAAAATAGCTATTGCATTTTCGTCAGCACGATTTTGAATCTTTTCTGTAGGCAGTTTTGATTTTTCTTCTTCTAAGCTTTCAGCAACATTTTCTTCAATTTCTGATATATCTAATGAAAATTCAGCCATAATATCTCCTTTTTATTTTTTTATATACAATTTGTTATTAACATATTACAATTTAAAGTTATTGGTACTTTTTGATGGAGTTAATAAGATCATCCATATCCTCAAACAACCGGTCTATTTCCTCTTCAGACTTCTTATCAGCTTCGGGATTGATAATAAATTCAAGAATCAATGATTTGAGCTGTTCAAGCATCTCTTCCAATATCTTAATAGTTTTTTCAAGTTCATTTTCTATTTTAGCAGATGGCTCATCAAGCATGCTATTCAGTTTCAATCCAAAATTGGCCTTTTTATAGAATGCCTCGTGGTTTTTGTTCAACTGTTCAACAAATCGTGAATATGTAATCTCATTGGGATTGAAACGTTGATGGATTATTTCCAATGCATTCTTCTCCTTTTTGTCATAGGCATTTTCTAATTCTTTGATTTTAATTTCATATTTAGTCGGTTCCTTTTCGTTAACTTTGTTTTCCTTTGGTGGAACCTTAGTTTTTTTATCCATGAGTCCTGTAAGGTCAGAACCACNNCTTGGACAGAACTTTTCGCTGTGATCTAGTTTATATCCACACCAAACACAAAAATTTAATTCACTCATTTATATCCCTATTCGTAATCTTTTACAGAATTTATCAAGCCTTCCATGTCCCCAATCAAATCCTTCAAATTTTCATCGGCTTTCTTGTCTTCAGCATTATTTAATATCAACTCTGTTTGCAAATTCTTAATCTTGGTTATTATCATTTTCATGATGGTGATTTTCTGCTGGATTTTATCCTCAAGGGAGAGGTCATCGCTGTCCAATTTAATAATGTTCAATGCAGAATTTCTTTGTGAATAGAATTTTTCATGTGAATTATTGATTAGTGTCATGAAACGTTCGTGTGTAATTTCTGAACTTTTAAAATGTTTATCCACCAAATCACAGACTTCTGTTTCCTTTTCATCATATTTTGCTGTTAAATCATTGATGTCATTGATTATATTACTATAGTGACCATATTCTTCAACTGCTAATTCTGGTTTAACAGGCTCAGTTTTTACATTAGGTTTTTTCTTCTCTGTAGATGCATTATCTTTGGGTTTGCTTTTGGAGGTTTCCGGCTTAGGTTGTCTTAATGAACTTCCGAATCCAAAGGATAAAGTCAGACTATCATAGTTCAGCATGATAAATTTAGCTATTGATATTATTTGCAACACAAAACCCACACTAAAAAAAGAGGGATTCATGAACAATAGGCCTAAAACCCAAGGAATTTCATAAATCGCTCCTTCAAGCTTCAAACGGTTGTCGGAGTATTTCACTCCCTGATATATGAATGGAATTCCGTTTAGCATAGGAATACAGGTAATGATTAATTCAAACAAACTGACTAGTTTATTGGTGGACTTTCTGTATTTTTCATTTTCCCTCATTCTTTTATATTTTGAGCGGATCATGACGGATCTTATGATTGAAATCACTATGCTTACCAAAACTAGCAATAGGATTACTGGACCTAATATCATTCCTAAAGAATAGTTGGTAGGATTAATTATTCCTAATGTTAAAAACATAAGTATCCCTGGAATCTCATAGATTAATCCCTCTTCAATCCATTGTCTGTTTGAAGTTTTAGCTCCCACATAAACAATTCCCATGCCGTTTACGAGGGGAATAAATGCAACTAAAATCCATAGGTTATTTATTATTCTTTTAAATGTAGATTCTTTTCTTCCTAGGGTTCCTGTCATTTTTTATCTCTCATACTATGAATTATTAATAATTTGGTGTTATTGTATATTTATTTTTATTGTTGNNTGTTGTTGAGAATGGTTATTCCAGCATATTATCAACAGTTTTTATCTTTACGTCAAGGCCTTCGTTGTCCAAATCCCTTCTGTCATCCACTTTTATGACAGTATAAACACGTCCGATACCAACATCAAACACGGCTTCCTGTGCCTTTGCTATTGCATCATAAAGTTCAGCTAGATTTTCAGCTTCGATTTGGGTTCCCATTCCGGTCAGCTGATAGTTAAGTCCGGAATCTTTTATTGTCTGTACTGCTGCCTTTACATAATCTTTACATTCTGTTGTATCATTGCCTACAGGTAAAATTGCAAAATCTGCGGTTATCANNCCATAGATTAATTATAATGGTAGTTATAGATAAAGAGGAGTTCAATGAGAAAATTTTCTCCAGAATCAACAATTTAATTTCTGAGTATAATCTTATTAAAGAAGGAGAATTAATAGCTTTGGCTCTTTCAGGTGGAAAAGACAGTGTATTGACATTGCATGCTCTTAA
>DAII01000088.1 GCA_002496065.1 Methanobrevibacter sp. UBA586 | reverse complement strand
GTCCAATAGTGAGTTTGTACTTATTTCAGGTGGAATAGGTGTTATTGTGGCATTGATGGGTATTTACTTTGACAAGGTTGTTGTCATATTTAGAAAAATGAAAAGATCAAACAAATCAGGAAGAAGAAAAAGATGAAGGTAGCGGTTTTATTCTCAGGTGGAAAGGACAGTACCATGGCATTGTACAATGCTCTGGAAAGTGGTGAGGAAGTGGAATATCTCCTTTCAATGAGGTCAGTCAATGACGAATCATACATGTTCCACGTACCTAACATCCACCTAACGGATATGCTTGCAGAAGCACTTGAAATTCCGATAATCATAGCTAACACTAATGGTGTTAAAGAAGAGGAACTTGAAGATTTGAAGAGGGAGTTTCAAAAGCTTAAAGATTTAGGCGTTGAGGGTATATATACAGGAGCATTATACTCTCAATATCAAAAATCTCGAATTGAAAAATTAGGTGAGGAAGTTGGTCTTGAAATTGTTTCCCCCTATTGGCATGTCGATGAGCTACAATACATGAAGGAAATAGTGGAATTGGGTTTCAGAGTAATAATCAGTGGAGTCTTTGCCGAAGGCTTAGACGAATCATGGTTGGGACGTGAAATCGATGATAAAGCTATTGAGCAAATAGTTGAATTGAATAAAAAATATTATGTTGACATTGCCTTTGAGGGAGGAGAAGCAGAAACTCTTGTTCTCGACGGACCTATTTTTAAAAAATCAATAAAAATTTTGGATGCAAAAAAAGAATGGAATGTTGATAATGGAGTTTATATAATTGAATCTGCAATGTTGGAAGACAAACAGATTATCTAACTCATTATTCCATTTAAAAAATCATTTATTTTTTTAACATAGCTTTCTAAATCACTTTCATTAACGATGATTTTATCGGACAATGCTATGACTGATCCGATTCCAAAATCAAGTTCCATCTTATCTCTTTTTATAAATTCATCATAATTCTTGGAATCGTCAGCTCTCTGTCTTTGTTTGAGTCTTTCAAATCTTAAGCTAGGATTTGCAAATACTGAAAGGATAATGAAGTCCTTAAAATCTCTTTTGAAAAGATTGACTTCATAGGGGCTGCGAATACCTTCAATGATAATTAGCTTACTATCACCCTTTTCAATAAGGGTCTTTACCTTAGCAATTGTAAGTTCTGCAACAATGTACTTTCCATGCTCTTCTCTAAGCTTTTGTGCAGTGATTTTAGTATCTTCATTTCTTTTTTTAGCCTCTTCACGAATAATGTCTCCCATACTAACTATTTTAGCATCCTTTTCAAGAGCTATTTCAGAAACTAAACTTTTACCTGATCCAGGCATTCCAGATATTCCCATAACTTGCAANNCGTAATGAATCTTTAAGATTTTCCTTATTATTGAAATTATCTATTAACTCATGTAAAAGACTCTCATCCTGCTCCTTAAGGTCATTAGCTATTTGAATCATTGTAGGTATTGCACGAATAATGTTATCTACAATGGAAATATCGGATTTTATGGAGGTTCTTGACAATGGGTTCAAATCAATGGTAATTATTGTTTTACCTGTTTTTGCAAGAATTTCAGCTCTATCTCCATCTTCCAAAGGAACGAGAATCACATCAGCATCATAAATTCCATTTTTACTGGCTGTAGCTCTTGGATTTTCAATACTTTTAAGATATTTCAATTCATCGTCATCAGTTCCAAGTATATTTTCATATCCATGGTTTTTGTATAGTTCAGCTATTTTTTCAACTCTCTCTGGAGTTCTATAGAACAGATTTATTTCAATTTTAGCATCAACGGCTTTGGCAANNATATCATTAAGAACCAAAGCGGTTGTATTGCCGTTGACTGAAATTACAGGATTTTCAGCAAGTAGTAATGAAGCTACTGCAATGTACATGGCCCTTTTTGCAGGCAATGTAGTTTTTTCGCCAATCATGTAATCGAATGCTTCTCCTCTTCCATGTGCAATCAATNNGCTTACCATTTTTTCTCTAATCATTAAAGATTCGTATCTGGGATGGTTTTTTGGTACTGTCATTATTATTCACCTTAATTCTATTTCCATTTGGGCTAGATATCCAATAAATGTTGTTATTAATGGAATCATGATAATCATTGATAATATATGAACTGGATAATTGTCAACAATGGGATTGTGTGCACTTATTATTTTTAAAAACAACACATCACATATCAAATCAATTATAAAAAATACAATACCTACTTTCAATCCTTCTAAAATTTCATTTGAATTGAAATTTCTAATATAAGCTACTCCAAATACACTGGTTACGATAATGATAGCCAATGGAATAGTTATATTGATGTAAGGTATATTGTCAACAATAAATGGATTTAATATAATGGTAATGATGTATATTAAAATCCATGATAGGATTCCGTATATTATAGCTAATTTATATTTCATTTTTAATCATTTATACATGTTTTACTCTAGTATATGAAGAAATTTCAGAGTTAAATGTTCTAAGGTCATTAATGTTCATGTCATGGACATCGTCATGACCTGTAATTCTGGCAAAGGTTTTCAGGTCTTCAGTTGATGAATTTAGGAAGTTGTAAAGTCTTGCCACAGACGGTTCAATATCCAATCTTTCACGAAGTTCTATGTCTTGGGTTGCAATTCCAACAGGGCACTGTCCGCCGTCACAGATTCTGTACTGTTGACATGCGATTGCCATAAGGGCTGCACTTCCAAGTGCTATTGCATCTGCACCCATTGCCAATGCTTTTGCAAAATCTGATGAAATCCTCAATCCTCCTGTGATTATCAGTGAAATGTCTGAGTTGTTATCATCCAAATATTTGCGAGCCCTGTCAAGAGCGTAGATTGTTGGGATTGATGTTGAATCTCTGATTAATTTGGGACTAGCTCCAGTTGCTCCGCCTCTTCCGTCAAATGTTACAAAATCAGGTTCTGCGTAAATTGCATAGTCCAAATCCTTTTCAATTCTGCCTGCAGCTAATTTTAAACCTATCGGACGGCCTTTTGATCTTTTTCTTAAATCATCTACAAGATTTTTTAAATCCTCTGGAGTGTCAATTCCTTCAAATTTGGCTGGAGAGTGAATGGTTTCACCTACAGGTTTTCCTCTGACTTTTGCTATTTCTTCAGTAACCTTTGAACCTTCAAGCTGTCCTCCAAGACCTGGTTTTGTTCCCTGACCTATTTTGATTTCGATTGCACTTGCCTTTTTAAGGTTTTCGTCAGTTACGCTGTATTTGTTTGGAACATATTCAAAAATGTATTTGTAAGAATTCTCGAACTCTTCAGGTAAGATACCTCCCTCTCCACTTGCAATAGCTGTTTTCATCAATGCTGATCCCTTTGCTAGGGCAATTTTCACTTCCTTAGAGAGGGCTCCATAGGACATGTGGGTTACAAAAAGTGGAGTATCAAGTACCATTGGCTTTTTGGCGTTTTTTCCAATAATTGTTTTCGTATTTACAGGAACATCACTTTCCAAAGGTTGTGGATTCAGCTGACAGCCTATTACATAGATATCATCCCAATCAGGCATGGACATTAGGGTGCTCATAGCTCCAATTGGGCTTTTCCCAGTAACTGCAATTTCGTGGATTGTATTCATATGACGAATATTCGAATCTTTTCTCAAGTAGTCATATGACAAAGCCCCAGAGTTGTCAACGGTTTCCTCTCCTTCATCTTCAATTTCAACAAAATGTTCCACATCCTGCTTGCATGTGGGACAGTGCTTCAATGATTGCAGTGGAATACCTGTATCCTCCTCATCTATTATCATTCCACAAATTTTACATTTGTATCTCATTTGGTCAAGCTCCTAATTTTTATGACTATAAAGATAAATATATACTGAAAGCTATATACTTTTTTTTATAACTCTGTTATTTTCAATTTGGTTTCCCTCATGAAGCAATAGGATTTTCTTGTAGTAGTTTCTCACATCTCCTGCAAACCCGCCGATTTCATTGTTGCTCCTTATGGTTCTGTGGCATGGAACGACAATTGGAAATGGATTGTTTCTAAGTGCATTTCCAACTGCTCTAGATGCACGAGGATTGCCTATGTCAATAGCTATGTCCTTATAATAGTTTGTTTTTCCGAAAGGAGTCCTGAGCTGGGATTTTAAAACATTTCTTTGAAATGGTCTGCATTTGTCCATATTTAGATTATCCAGATTAAAGTCATAACTCTCTTCCTTGAAGTAGCTATCAAGGAACCTTTGGAACTCTTCAACTGCATGGCATTTTCCTATCTCAAGAGGACCATACTTCCTGTAGGCCAATGTCATGGAATCCTCATGTTGGTTGGTAAGTATTATCTCTTCAATCTTTTCTTTGGAAATTATGGAAACGGGTCCGATTAATTCGGTTTCAATGTTGAATTGTCTATACATTTGATATAATAATATAGAAAAGTATTTTTAAATATTTATCTAAAATTTATTGTGAGAAGTATGGTATCAAGAGAAAATCATGAAAATTATTTATATAATTCAATAATTAGAAAAAATAATTCTAACAATTATATATTCAATATAGATTTGGATAAAGAATTTTTAGACTTCTACAATTATAAAAAGACTTTGCTTAAAAAATATGAAAATCAATCAAGTGATTATTTTAAAGGAAGCAGAGTCATATCAAATGATTATGGTAAAGTTTTATAAATAACGACAGAAGAACCTATAGATTTTGATTTAAAAGAAAATAATTATAGAAACGGCCTTAAAAATAATCTTAAATTGGTTCCTGGAATAGGAATTAAAAAGGAATCAAAACTCAAGG
>DAII01000069.1:7532-10186 GCA_002496065.1 Methanobrevibacter sp. UBA586 | reverse complement strand
TTCAATGTCCTTGGTTATTTCACGAGCCATTGTCATTGTAAGTGCGAAAAATCCCAAATAATATGAAGTGATAATTATGCTGGGGTTGTTTATTGTATATCCTCCAAATACGAAACTCAATCCTGTTGTAAATCCTACAATGAAGTTACCAATCAATGGAGTTGTTTTAAAGACCTTTGCATATAAATAAAGGATGATGATAGCGAATATTACAATTATGAGTGGTATCAGGTTTCTTGTAATATAGTAGCTAATCAGTTCGGTTATAAATGCTCCTGCAAACAACAGATAAGCATAGTTTCTCCCATTTTCCCGTGATATTCTTCCTGAAGGTAGTACTCTGTCAGGACGATTTATACAGTCAATGTTATAGTCAAAATAATCGTTTATAACGTTTCCACCACTAATTGCAAAAAATACAACAATTATAGCTAAAAGTACAGGTAATGTAAAACTTAAATCAATTAGAGCAACCAGAATGATTGTTATCAAAGCCATAATTACATTTCCTGGCCTTATAATTTCAATATAGGGATTCATATATTTTTTCCTCTTTTTTTAAATAAGTATTAATTATTAATTTTTTTTAAAATTAAATTTATATTTATTGGATTTTCTATTATTTTATTCACATAATGTTTATTAAGTATTTTTGATAGATTATAATAAGATATTTTTATAAAATTTTTTATTAAGAGCAGGTGTTAAAATGGATAAAATAAAAATAGCAATCGTAGGAGTGGGTAATTGTGCAAGTTCTCTAATTCAAGGAATTCACTACTACGATGGGAAAAATCCTGATGATGCAATAGGCTTGATGCATTGGGACATCGGAGGATACACTCCTAATGACATTGAAGTGGTTGCTGCTTTTGATGTGGATGAAAGAAAAGTGGGAAAAACAGTTGATGAGGCTATTTTCGCCAAACCTAATTNNTTTTCAAGAGGACATTCCAAAATATGAAACCGAAGTTAAAATGGGTCATGTTTTGGATGGTGTAGCAGATCATATGGCTAATTATGATGATGATTACACTTTTATTGTAAGTGATGAGGATCCAGTGGATGTTGTCAAGGTTCTAAAGGACAGTGGGGCTGAAATTCTTGTTAACTATTTGCCTGTAGGGTCTGAAAGGGCTGCAAGATTCTATGCTCAATGTGCTTTGGATGCGGGAATTGCTTATATAAATTGTATGCCTGTATTTATTGTAAGTGATTCTGAATGGGATGCAAAATTCAGGGAAAAAGGAATTCCTATTGTTGGTGATGATATCAAAGCACAAATTGGAGCTACCATCACTCATAGAACACTGGCCAATCTCTTCAAGGACAGAGGAGTGAAATTGGACAGAACCTATCAAATCAATACTGGTGGAAACACTGATTTTTTAAACATGCTTAACCGTGACAGACTTGATTCAAAAAAAGAATCCAAAACAGAGGCAGTTCAGGCTGTTGTCGGGGAAAGAATGGAGGACAGGAATATTCACATTGGTCCAAGTGACTACGTTCCATGGCAAGATGATAATAAGCTATGCTTCCTTAGAATGGAAGGCCGTACATTTGGAGACGTTCCTATGAACATTGAACTCAGATTAAGTGTTGAAGACTCTCCAAACTCTGCCGGTTGTGTAATTGATGCAATAAGATGCTGCAAACTAGGTCTTGAAAGGGGTGTGGGAGGTCAGCTAACTTCAATCTCATCATATACGATGAAACATCCTCCAATTCAATTCACTGATGATGAGGCGTATGAAAACGTTGAGAAATTTATCCGCGGAGAATTGGAAAGATAATATTGTCCATCGTGTAAAGGTAAAATATTTTAATATTAACTGATATATATTATAGTTGATTAAAATTTTATTATTGCACATATTATTATATAATGAATTATGAGGAGAGGTGTATGTATTTATGACAAAAGTGAGATTTACTGAAACTGCCCTTAGGGATGCACACCAATCTCTCTTAGCTACAAGAATGAGAACTCGTGATATGGTTCCTATAGCTGAGGAATTAGATAAGGTAGGTTACTACTCAATTGAAGCTTGGGGTGGAGCTACTTTTGATACTTGTATTAGATATTTAAATGAAGACCCTTGGGAAAGATTAAGGCAATTAAAATCAGAGATTACTAGAACTCCAATTCAAATGCTTTTAAGGGGTCAGAACTTGGTGGGATACAAACATTATCCTGATGACGTCGTAACAAAATTTGTTGAAAAGTCATATGAAAACGGTGTAGATATTTTTAGGGTATTTGATGCTTTAAACGATATACGCAATATGGAAACAACAATTAAGGCAGCTAAGGCTCAAGGTGCCCAAGTACAGGGAACAATAAGTTATACAATAAGTCCTGTACATACTCTTGATGATTTTGTCAATCTTGCAAAAGAACTTGAAGCATTGGATTGTGATTCAGTAGCTATTAAGGACATGGCAGGTTTATTATAACCTTCAGACGCTTATGATTTAGTATCTNNTTCTTGTGGATTTACACTGTCATTGTACCAGTGGAATGACTCCTATAAGTTATTATGCTGCATGTGAAGCAGGTGTTGACATTTTAGATACTGCAATTTCTCCACTATCATGGGGTACAAGCCAACCACCGACTGAAAGTATGGTTGCAGCACTTCAAGGAACTC
>DAII01000069.1:2426-7460 GCA_002496065.1 Methanobrevibacter sp. UBA586 | reverse complement strand
TGATGTTTTATTATATCAAATTCCAGGTGGAATGCTTTCAAACTTAATTTCACAACTTAAAGAACAGAATGCACTGGATCGTTACAACGATGTATTGGAAGAAATGCCTCGTGTAAGGGAAGATATGGGATATCCTCCTCTTGTAACCCCAACAAGTCAAATTGTAGGAATTCAGGCTGTAATGAATGTTCTTGGTGGAGAAAGATACAAAACAGTATCTAATGAAGTTAAAGAATACATGAAAGGTAATTACGGAAAACCACNNAACAAGGAAATCGCTGAAAAGATTATCGGTGATGAGGAAGTTATTACCTGCAGACCTGCAGATTTACTCGAACCTGAATTTGACAAATACAAATCTGAAGGTACTGATGCAGGATTTATCAAATCCGATGAAGATGTGTTAACTTACGCATTATATCCAGCTATTGCTCCTAAATTCTTAAAAGGAGAAGCTACCGAAGAAGAACTCAAGACAGTTTCACTTCCTGAAGGNNTAGCTATCCCAACCCAATATAATGTTGAAGTTGATGGAGATGTCTTTGAAGTAAAAATAATGCCTACAGGATTCTTGGAAATTGAAGAAACAGATGATAAAACTTTTGAACCTGTTGAAGGAGGTATCTACTCCTCAATGCAAGGTATGGTTATTAAACTCACTGTAAATGTTGGAGATAGAGTAACTGAAGGTTCAACCATCGCTGTTATCGAAGCTATGAAAATGGAAAATGACATCCAGTCTGAAGTGGATGGAATCGTCAAGGACATTTTCGTAGAACCTGATGATGCTGTAAGTGCTGGTGACATTTTAATGGTTATTGAGTAGATAACCATTTGCCCTCTCATTTTTTTTTTTAATTCAAACAAGCTATTGCAAAGTATTTTGTGTTTTGAACATTTTTACACTTTTTCTACTGTGTTTTTTGGAGAATTCTCC
The DNA here is from genome assembly GCA_002496065.1 of Methanobrevibacter sp. UBA586. Taxonomy (GTDB): domain Archaea; phylum Methanobacteriota; class Methanobacteria; order Methanobacteriales; family Methanobacteriaceae; genus Methanocatella. Next base: position 6,523 of record DAII01000069.1, on the reverse strand, counting down.
TCCCTTTCAAATTAACTAAAAAGTCTGCTTCTATAAGTATTTGAGAGTCAATCTTGTATATTTCATCATAGGTGTGATGAAGCAATAATAAAAAAAGTATTTTATCCACATCAGGTGAATATTCCAAAATTTCAAGAATTTTTAAGGCCATTTTCGACCATTCTCTTTTCTGAATTTTACTGCAACAGGTGTATTTTTTCCCTCACAGACAATTATTCCAATATCGTGAAGAATGGTTGCACTTTCTAAAATGAAGAGATTATGGAAATTATTTCCTTCCAAAATCCCAATTGTTTTGACATAATTATGGACATTTATCAGGTACAATACACTTCTTGTCTTTAGAATTGTATTTTATAGTTTCTTCCATTAGCTTAACTATTGTAGACTGATTCATCTTTAACTTTTGCCTGTTTAAATGCTCTTTTACGTCTCATACAGGATTCACAAACACCACAATGATTTTCTTCTCCATTATAACAGGAATAGCTCAAATCCATAGGTGCATCTATTTCATCACCTAATTTGACAATCTCCTCCTTGTCCAAATCAATTGCAGGTGCCTTCACCTCAATGTCATCAGGAGAACCTACTTCGATAAGTCTGTTGAAGCTTTCTAGGAACTCCTTTGAATTGTCAGGAAATGTAGTCGCCTCTTCCTTGTCCCATCCAACGATTATTATTTCAGCTCCAATGCTCTCTGCAAATGCTGTGGCAATTGCTGTAAAGACAGTGTTTCTTGCTGGAACCCAAACGTTGCTTGCAGTTTCACTACAGACTTCTAAATCATCCAGCTGATTTTCACTAAGTTCTGGAACGTCCTTGTCACTTGTAAGGGATGAGTTGCTAATTTCCCCCAACCATTTCAAGTCGATGATGGTATGTTCAAAGCCCATTTTTTCACAAATTTCTTTGGCTGCCTTTATTTCTCTTTCAACACTTCTCTGACCGTAATCGAAGGTTATTGCATGAATGTCATAATCCTTTGCATAAACTGAAGTTGCAACTGTTGAATCAAGTCCTCCTGATAAAACGGATATTGCTTTTTTACTCATCTAAATCACCTATTTTATTTATAATATCCTTTAATGGAATTTTTGTCTTTTCAGCTATTTTTTTAGCGTCTTCAAACTCTATTCTACTTGAAATTATCTCTCCATCAACATAACCGACTTTATAGGTCACTTCAAAGGTTTCTCCCTGAACTTCAACTTTCTTTTCAACAAATTCTCTTTTTGCAAGACCTCTATGTAAATTTGGAGATATTCTAATTCCTAATGTTCCCACTTCTTTAAAAATAATCTCAATTAAACTATCAGTTGATTCTTTTTTAGCTATTACCTTTAAAATATGTCCTGGGCGGTTTTTTTTCATTATGATTGGAACTAATGACACGTCTCTTGCCCCATTTTCCAAAAGCAAATCAAACAGATATCCTAGCTCTTCTCCGGTTANNTGATCAATATTTGTTTCAATAACATTGATTTCGTCAGAGGAGGCAACGTCCTCACTTTGAATTATTCTCAAGACATTTGGAAAATCAAAATCCTTTTTGCCTGCACCGTATCCCACTTTTAGAGGGGTTGTCTGTGGAATGAAGTCTCTGATTTCATCTACAAGTTCCATATAAATCGCACATCCTGTTGGAGTTGCAAGTTCACTATCAACAGGCCCTCCCACACATTTGCCATCCTTCATAATTTCCACAACTGCTGGGGCAGGANNGAGGAAGGATTCCATGGGCGGTTTTCACTCTTCCTCCGCCTACTGCTATTGGAAGGCCGATAACATGATCCTCGTTTAATTTCAATGAATAATAGGCACTAACAGCACCAATAACATCAGCTACTGCATCACTTTGGCCCACTTCATGGAAATGAACATTTTCAAGGGTAGTTCCATGAACTTTCGCTTCTCCAACGGCTATTCTTGTAAAGACATTTATCGAAGTTTCCTTTATCTTATCATCCAACTTCAATGCATTTATTTTAGCTATGAACTCATCAAAGTGCAAAACATCTCCCTTATCAATAATGTTCACATTACAGTAGGTGGATGCAATTCCTTTTTTGTTTATCTTCTCAAATGAAACCTCAACCTCTCCAAATTTGTTAGCTGATTTTTCCATTGTTTTTTTGATTTTATCGCAATCTGCTCCTAAATCCGCAAGNNCCTGTTTGAGGGTCAATAATAATTGTCATAATAATAACTTTCCATTTTTTGATTAATTCTATATATAATGAATTATAGAATTATTTATATTAATTTTTATGGAATGGATGATTATGAGTGATTCTACATTAAATATCATTGAAAAGAAAAATGGGCTTTGTTTCAATAATCCCGACTTCTTTTTAGCATTCAGTGACTTTTTGGTAAGTGATGGTATTGATATAGNNGTTGAAAATATCAATATTATCAAGGGAAACTATGACTTTGAGAAACTGGCTGAAACCGCAGAGGCCTTCAACGAGTTTGAGGGTTCATATATTGCACAGGATATTGGAAGTATTGACTTTTTTGAAAATGTCTATGATGATATAGAGATATTCACATTCACATCAAATGATGTGGAGATTGAAGATTTTACAGACAACTTAAAAGTGGCCAATTCCAAAAAGGGATTTTTCAAAGCAGAAATCAACATTGGAAATATAATTTACATCAACAAGATTTTATCTCCAAAAACACTTTTAAAGATTTATAAGGCAGTCATCGTTGCAAAGACAAGTTATTTTGATAATTTACGCTTACCATTCCATATTAAAAGTTTACCTTTATTTGGAATATTTCGCATTTCACATGAATATGTTTTTGTATNNTCCATATTAAAAACATTTTAAACAACAATGACTTTTTGTCAATTCTTGCAAATGTTCCTCCAAGTAGCTTTGAGGAGGAAAACATTTTTGAAGACAGTGTTGACATCATAAACAATGAATATGATGATGTTGATTTGGATGAACTTATTGCTTCTGTTAAGGAAAAGGTCGAAATCGTATGTGAGGAAGCATTTAGAAAAATGGCCTTGGACTTTGGTATTCTTGATTATCTGGTTTCTGAAGGAATTCTCATTGGAGATTTGGTGGATGCAGGAATGGAGCTTCTTGCAGGTGTTGAAGAAACCGAAGAAATTCGTGAAAAGCTTGAAAAACAAATTCTGAAATCATTGTCTGACATCAATGTAATTGCACTTTTAATGGCAGCCATCAGAACAGAAGAAGACCTCTCTGGTGGCAGACTTCGTGAAATTGATGTAAGTGACGATCCTGCATATCTCTACACAGATGAGGTATTGGGATTGGCAATTTCAAACCAGATTGCAGGTACAAAGGCCACATTCAACTTCAAAAGATATGATGAGGCAAAACCTGGAATTATTTCAGGACTAGGTCCAATGGTAGATGACATATTCGCAGGCCTTATTGCAGGTTGCATGTCAAAGATATTTGAGGAATAAAAATGGAANNCAGCAATCATATGAATTGAATATGAAATAGAAGATGATAATATTGCAATTTTAAATTTAACTAAGGCGGAAGAATAAGCTGTCAAATATTTGGATTTACAACTGAAACGGGATTGAATAAAAATGGAAGATGATTACTTTAAGGTTGAAAAATTCTCTCCATTCAAATCAATTTTAGGTTTGATTACCTTTTCTACCATTATTCCCATCAATGTTTACACTTCAATAGAGTACATGACCAGAATGACATGGTTCTGGCCTATCATACACTTTTTTGTAGGTGCATTGGCAGCTGGTGTAGCTTTAATATGTCAGGACATTTTCCATATCAATGCATTGTTTACGGCCGTCATAACCTATGCTTTTTTAATGATTATAACAGGTTTCAATCATGTTGACGGCGTAATGGACATGGCAGATGGTGTAATGGTTCATGGTGACTCCCAGAAGAAAATATCTGTCATGAAAGACTCAATGGTTGGTGCAGGAGGGATAATGTCTGCAATTCTCATAGCTTTTGTAACCATTGCAGGAATCTTCAACATTCTTGACTATAACTTCCTATGTGGAATCATTATTTGTGAAATGGTTGGAAAATCCTCACTTCTGACAACAGCTCTCACATCAA
>DAII01000069.1:273-2365 GCA_002496065.1 Methanobrevibacter sp. UBA586 | reverse complement strand
TATGCTATCTTTTAGGGGGACTTGTAGGAATTTTTGGATTGATTGGTGCAATGCTTGCAGGAGCAGTGATAAGTTTGATTGCAAAGAAAAACTTCCAAGTAGCTAATGGGGATGTTTTGGGAACTTCCAATGAGGTTGGAAGAGCGATTGCACTTTTATTCATGGCAATACTATTATTTTATTAAGTGATTATAATGAATGTAAATGTTTTAAGATTAGATCATAGATTAAGAAGAGATACACGTATTACAACTCATGTATGTTTAACAGCAAGAGCTTTTGGAGCAAGTAAAATCTATCTGGCCGGTGAAAAGGACAGCAAGCTCATGGACAATGTTAGGGATATTGTAAACAGATGGGGGGGAGACTTTGAAGTTGAATATGCTGACAGTCATAAAAAGGTTATCAATGAGTGGAAGGACAATGGAGGAAAGGTAGTGCATCTGACAATGTATGGAACACAGGCTCATGAAGCAGCTCCTGAAATCAGAGAATCAGGAGATGACATTCTGATTATCGTTGGAGGTTCTAAGGTTCCTACTGACGTTTATAAAAGTGCAGACTGGAATGTGTCTGTAACAACCCAGCCTCATTCCGAAGTGTCTTCTCTTGGAGTTTTCCAACATTTGCTTATGGATGGAAAAGAGTTTGATTTGGAATTTGAAGATCCTGTATTTGAAGTAGTTCCAACAGCTCACGGAAAAAACGTTAACATCCANNCTGAAAATAAAAAATAGCTATTTTATAAAGTCTTCAAGTCTTTTAATGGCTTTTAATTTTTCATATTTTTCTATTTTAGCATCTTCAACAGCTTCTTTTATTGTATTTATTGAATTGTCATAGGCGTCTCTATTAACAGGATATGGAAATCCATCCTTTCCTCCATGGGTAAAGCTGTATTTTACGGGATCTTCCCAACTTGCAGGTTCACCATACACCAAATCGGAGATTAATGCAAGGGCTCTTATTTTTTTAGGTCCGATTCCCTGAAGCAAAATTAGCTCCTCATAGTTTTCAGGCTGTATTTCCCATGCTGCCCTCAAAACTTCATATTCCTTGTCTGACAGGTCACTGTCAAGTACAGGGTGATGTTTTGGCATTGTGAAATCGGTTAAAAGCATCTGATTGTCCTTTCTTTTAAAAAATTGTCTTAGATGTGCAGGATTGTCATTTATCAAATCAACACTTATCTTTTGTGCTTCCTTACTCTTCTTATCTGCCATATTCAGTGTTTCGGTGTTTTTCATGTCACATGAAATTCCTGAATGTGGGTCTTCTAAAAACTCATCAAAACCGTCGCTTATCCAATGATAGCGTCTTGCATATTTGTTTTCGGAATTCAATCCCTGCNNATGAAGAAGTTGTGTTGATATAAGGTATAGCTGTCTTGAATACATGAATTGTCAATCTTTGCTGTTAATTTGCTGGCATTCACCATCTCTTCGATTTTGGAGTCTTTAAAACCAAAAATTTCACCTGCTCGACGAATTCCCAATGGTGTTTTTCGAGATTTGGCACCTTTTCCACCACTTAAATAGATTCCATGCTTTTCCCAGTTCAAGGATTGTTTCAATGCTCCAAGAGTGGTGGTGGTTGTTCCGGAGGAATGCCAGTCAAAACCCAAAACACATGAAAATGCCTGAAACCAGCATGGATTGGATATTCTGTGTAGAAATTCCTTATGGCCATATTCCTCTACAATGACCTCTGTGATGGCTCCAGACAAATCCACCATTCTTGTAAACAGCCATTTTGGCGGATGCCCTCCATGAAGTGGTAAATTGGTTACTCCTGTTCTTGCCATGATTTAATATTGATGTACTATGCTTTTTATAAACTCACTGAGAGCATTTGAAATGTATTATTCAAAGGAGAAATATCTCCTATCACTAATTTTGATTTGATTGATTATTATTTATTTAAATTTAAAAATTGAAGCTATTATGAAAAATTAAGTTATTTTACAAGGAAATTTATAAAAACAATAAAAATAATTCAATATTATGAGTGTTAGAGCATATATCATAAGGGAATTTCAGATAAATTTCACAGATGAAAATATAATTTTTAGAAAAGTAATGGATAGAAATCC
>DAII01000069.1:0-264 GCA_002496065.1 Methanobrevibacter sp. UBA586 | reverse complement strand
TTTCAGGAATATGGATATGACTTCTCTAATCACGATGCAGTCGGAGAAATCACATTATCCAAAAAGGCATGGTGGAATTTTAAAAAGGATTTTAAAAAAGAAGGGTGGGAAGAAAAAGATTTAAAAATTTTAGATAAAATAAATGAAGAATTAAAGGCAGAAGAGGATATTTGGTGTGAATGTTTTTAGTATTTTTTAATTTTTCCATTCTTTTAAACAAAACATTAATAAGTATATAGTAATAAACTTATTAAATGTTATAAT
>DAII01000090.1:3786-4231 GCA_002496065.1 Methanobrevibacter sp. UBA586 | reverse complement strand
ACATTTTTTAAACGTGTTTTTCAAAGAGTTACTATTTTTGCAAGGATTTTTGATACTTCTTGAGGAGTATAGAACTCTCCTGCCTTTTTACCAGCACTTGATGCAAATTGTGCGATTAAGTATTCATATGCATCTCCCAAAATATCTGATTCGTCGTTATCCAATTGGAAATCTATATCGTTTAAGTTTAAAAGGATTTTTGAGATTAACTTGTTTTTGTCATTAGGTGATTTTCCAAGTTTGGATGAATTTAAGTCAACATCCTCAAAAAGATTGNNCTATCATAACCCATTGAAGAGGCACTGATTTCATTTAATGCTTCGGATAGATCATCTAGCAAAAATTCCTTGTTTTTTGCTTTTTTAATAATTGTATTAAATAAGTATTTAGGTTCTAAAAAGTATCCTAATGCACTAATTCCCTCTTCTCTAAGTTCTTTAGCATA
>DAII01000090.1:0-3732 GCA_002496065.1 Methanobrevibacter sp. UBA586 | reverse complement strand
CTGTAAAAGATAAACCCCAATATATAATTCTTAAATTCGTTTGCATCCATATTGCCGCGAAGGACATCTGCAATTGCCCATAATTTTGATTCCAAACTGTTTTTATAATTTGACATTTACTTCACCTAAAATTGAATTTTTAAAAGTTTTTTCATATTTAATTATTTCCTGTTGTTTTTTGATTTTCTCATCCACTAATCTAAGTATTTCCCCAATTTTTTTCTGTTTTTCAAAATCCGGAAGATCCAGTTTGATTGATTTGAATTCGGAGATTTTCAAAAAGTTTAAAACTGATCCTTTGGACAATCTTGAAAACCTCTTCTTGTTGCTATTCATGATTTGATAAATATAATTTGGGTCATAACCAGCGGTTAGCCTAATTACAACAAACTTGGATGGGATTAAAACATTTTCTTCTGTGATTAGGAAGATATCATGAGGAAAGGATAGATTTACAAGAATATCCCCTTTTTTTGAATAGAATTTCTTATTGATATTTGTAGAAAGTTCCATAGTGGAAACAGACAATTGTGAACTTGGTCTTTCTAATTGAAAAATATTTNNATTTTCTGAGATTCAGTATTGCCAGTTTCATACCTTCTTTCCCTAACTCCATTGTATACTTTAGCTATTTCGTCCAATTTTTTTACTGTAATTTAAAACACCTCAACTAAAGTGTCATAATACACTATGACAATTAATATTTTGGACTATTAACTATATAAATGTTTTGTCATAATACTCTATGACAAAATTAATAAAATAACTAATGACATAACCTTAAAAAAAAAGAAAAATTAATATAAAATATTTATATTTATTTATGGCTATTCCTTTGNNAATAAATTTATCTAAAAATCAATATATTCCAATTCCATGTATTTCTCAAAGCTTTTGGACATTTGTTACTTGCAGGAGAAAATCCTTTATTTTTCCCATAATCACAAATTTTAAATTCATGTACTTAATAATAAATTTAAAATCCCTAGAAAAAAAGCATAATATGTTAAGGTTAGTACAAACATTAGCTATTTTTACTTTTGTTTAAAAAATAAGAGGATTTAATAATCCTCTGTATGGAATAGCTCCACAATATCTTCCATATATTCAGGAATGNNNNTGTGCAGTCTGATGCCTCTGCACTTCTAAGGGCATAAATCCTGTAGTAACCCATCTGAGTGGACCATCCCCTTGAAGGAAACCTCTTTTCTATGTTGTAGAGCTCGAAAAATGTTGGTATGGGAATGCCCACCGGACACTCGTTTATGCAGTAATTGCATTGGGTACATGGAATGGCATCTATTTTGTTTATCTCAGAGACTACTTCATTTATAAGTTCCCTTTCCTTTTCATTTAAGGGTTCCAGGTTTTTCATGGTGTTTAGGTTGTCCTCAAGTTGTTTGAGATTGCTTGTACCTGAAAGGACGCTGACTACACCATCAAGCTCAAGACAGTACTTCAATGCTAATCCCACAGGTGAGATGTCTGGATTTTCCATTTTAAGCTTTTCTGCAAGATCCTCAGGAAGATCTGCAAGGGTTCCACCCTTCAGCGGTTCCATTATCATTATGTCCTTTCCGTGTTTTCTTGCGGTTTCGTAGCATTCCTTTGACTGTATGGACTCGTTTTCCCAGTCAAGGTAGTTTATCTGAAGGAGGACGAACTCCACATCAGGCATTTCTGTAAGAATCTCATCTAGCACTTCGGCACTGTCATGGATTGAAATTCCGATATGTTTCACCCTTCCACTCCTTTTTAGATTTAGGAGATATTCGTAGGCTCCTGTCTTTCTAAGGGCATCCAACGTCCATGTGCTTACATTATGAAGCATGTAATAGTCAAAATAGTCAACCCCACATCTTTCAAGCTGTATCTGGAAGAATTTTTCAAGATCCTCCTTTTTCTGAAGGCAGAATGATGGCATCTTGTCTGATAGGAGGAAGCTCTCACGAGGATATCTCTCAACCAGGTGCTTTTTAAGCATCTCCTCACTTTTTCCATCATGATATGGAAATGCTGTATCAAAGAAGTTGTATCCAGAGTCCATATAGCAGTCAATCATCATTTCAAGTTCATCCTCATCAACAGATTGGGGATTTTCAGAGTCATTTAGGGGAAGTCTCATTGCCCCAAAGCCATATTTCATCATGATTCTATTTTTCTATTTAAAGAATATATAATTGTTATCATACACAACACTCATGATTCAATAGCTATCACGACCCCAAAGCTCATGTCATAAAATCCCAGTAAAGAGAGTCTCTAGGATTAATGCATATAAACAAAAGTGAACTAAGAATCAACTATGCTCTAAATAAATCTTCAAACGGGACTAAAATTCTTTGCATAAGGCCCATAAGAAATATATCATTCCAGAATAGCTTGAAAAACAGTGATAGATGCAGGATTAATCTGGAAAACAATAATTATTGGGAAATTGAAAAGGAATTAAAAAAAAGAATTAGAAAGGATTAGAATGTCTCCTTGTTTAAAGGAATGAATGTCAAATCCTTGCCGTCAAGATCATAGTCTTTCAATGCGACCTTAGATATTGAAAAGTTGTCATAGGTCTTGTAATAGTATATGCTTTCATCAAGGTCCATACAGGATGAATAGATTGTATATTCGTACTTGTCAGGATCTGTGATTAATGTGCATCCTTTAGGTTGCTCCACAGAACCTAAGATGTGGAAGAACTGATTTACACCTGAGACCTCATCATCACTGACTACATATGAATTTTCCTTAACGAAAACAGCCTTTACAAATCTTGACATAGATGAATAGTCACCTGGAAGTCCTATACCTCCCATTCCACGGCTGTAAAGGTTTAGTGGAACGTCTTTTCCTAAACTGGAGGTTTCAGGCTCCCTGTTTGAGACTTTAAGGTAGTTGTTAAGATTGAATAATTGTAAATCAAAATTTGGACTGTTTGTCAATATGCCCACTGGATTGTCATAGACATTCAATCCGTCCTTTGTGGCCTCCACGACGATGGATTTTCCTGTTGTATCTGCAAGCATCCAGTGAAGTGGGGACAATGGCAGATTTTTGGAGAAACTTTCGTTTAATAGATTGATGCCCTCAATTTCCTTACGGGCCTCCTCTAAGGTGTCACATTTTCCTAGTATGTATGGAATGAACTCAAACTCACAGATGTTGTTTTTAGAATCATCAATATCATTTGAGTATACTGCATAATCTTGGAAGTTCAATCCACCCATGGCCAATCCTTTTTCGTTTACTGCATCGTAGAACAATGGATAGTNNAGTCTTTTATCATACCTGCTGCGATTCCAACGATTGCATTATGGGTGTTTAAGTCATCCTCATGCCTGATTTCTAGATTGAAGTTTCTTGGAAAGATAATTATTTCCTCATCATAAGAAATTTCATAGTCAAAATTACGTCCAAAATAATGGTTTCTTGTTTTGAAAGTTGCTGCTGTGCACATATTCCTTCCTCAAAATACTGTTATGTACTAAAGGATATATAAAGATATCTAAAAAAAAATGAATATTATTTAAGCCATCACCGATAAAATGTAATATTGATGAATACAGATAAAATCAGACTTATACCGATTCCCCTTGCAGGGGTAATTCTCTCATTCTTCGGGTTAGGACTTTTCTTCAAAGATATTTTCAAGCCCCTAGGAGAAATCTTCGCAACTGTTGGTACTGTTTTGATTGTTTTTCTTTTAATTAAGCTTTTTATTTTTAGAGAGGAATC
>DAII01000031.1:5706-5829 GCA_002496065.1 Methanobrevibacter sp. UBA586 | reverse complement strand
CATTTATATATTAGTTTAATCTACTTATTTTTTGGTGATGATATATGAAATGTGATAAAATAGCTTAGATAATAATTTAATTGATTATTTTATCGAATTTGATGAAAAAATTTGGTAAAAAAC
>DAII01000031.1:0-5647 GCA_002496065.1 Methanobrevibacter sp. UBA586 | reverse complement strand
TCCTTGTTTGAGTTTTGATTTGATTTAAACCTCAAAAATACCTCAAATATGTTACAAAAAAAAGTTTTTGTTACATTTAACAACCATTAAATCACTAATGTGACATTATTGATTTAAGAAATATATACTCCAAAATATAAAAAACAGATTTAAATAGCCAAAAAATATAGTAAAGCCATTAGGGAAAAATAACTATTTCCTCTATAATATAGTTATTTTGCAATATAAAGTAGCTAAACTACCACTATAGCTACTTTATATTAAACACGCTTTAGCTCTTTTTTTCAGATTACTTTCAGATGATTTTTAATTTTAAACATTGTTTAGAAATATTCATATAATCTAAAACTTTTTATTATAATAATTTCGTTAAATTTCCATTTAAACAATTTATATGGGTAAAAAATGACTGTTAACAGTAGTAATAAATTTAAAATGAGTCGTATGAGCTTTTCATTAGCAGAACTAGCTTCCCTATGAGTAACGTGACACAATCGATAATGAAATCAAGGAAGATAACTCATTAATCTTCCTTTTTTTTTAATATCCTGTTTAATCTTTCAACCATATCCAGAATACGGTTTCTGGAATTGTTGTCTTTATCCTGTTTTTCATTATAGCTTTTCTCGCTTTCAATGATGTAAAATGCCTCATCGGAAGTTGTGGATGGAATGTTCATTTTCACAAGATTTCTCTCAACCCTACGCTTAAGCTTTTCGTCATCCATATCAACTCCTAAAAATATTGGGGTTTTTACTGCAGATGATATTTTTGTATTATGTCTTGCACTTTTTCTTTCAATGGATCTTCTCTCAAGTATCTCATCGCTGTTATTAGAGAGTCCCCAGTCCCTAAATGGAATTCCAACATCAGAAAGTGCGATTCTTATTTCGTCATTTTTTGGAAGGGAATATTCAAGCTTTTTAACATCAGGACTTGCAAGTGTTCCTCCTTGCTTTCTTCCAAAGACAGGACCCTTTCCAACATGGAATCCTGATTCTATAAATCCTGCACGAACAGGAGCTGATGAGGTATAGGTGCAGACAATTCCATCATCCTTTATGACCCTTTTGAACTCATTGAAAAATTCAACGGAAAACAGCTCAGGAGACATGTTCTGTGAAAAGGGATCAAGAAATATTGCATCGTACTGGTCGTCTTCAAGATTCTGTATTATCTGACGGGCATCATCTATAAAGACATTTATCTCCATGTTTTCTGGAATTTCACCATCTTCCAGTTCAAGGGAGAGATATTCCTCCTTTAAAAGCTCTCTTTCAATGGCTTTTCTTGTAATGTCATGGGCTTCAATGGGGGAGGGAACCAGAAGTCCGCAGGCAAGTGTAGGTTTTGATATTTCAATCATATCTATCCTAAGATTACCTTTTCCCTCATTTTCAATGAAATCAGCTATTGCTGCAGATGAGTTATATCCAAGTCCTGCACAGATGTCTAAAATCGCAATATCCTTCTCATAATTCAGTTTCAATGGTTTTATGAACTTTTCAAAGGACTCACTGATTGCACCTGTGGAGGTATGCAATGTCTCGATTTTGTTGTTGATTTCCTTGGAGTTTACGGAATAGGATCCATCATCGGTCAAAACGAAAAGGTCATTGTTTTCGCTGAAAAAATTAGTTCTGTATTTGGAATCCTCANNTCTAAAGTCTCGTTTACAAAATCGTATATTGTCTCGTTTATTACTGTTGCATTCTCTTTATAACTCATTGTATCTAATATTTTATTATATACCTAATTCTTTAAATATTTATTTTAATATAATAATTAGTGATGGATAGAAAAACGATTATAATTGTCTGTCTGACAGTTATTTTAATTTCAATACTTGNNGACAATTACATATATTACCTATTTCCTAGAGCCGAAAATGGAAAATGTAAACCTGAATACAGTATCAATTGACGTTCCATCTAAGGTTGATTTTAAAAAGATTGATGGAGACAATCTTCTACTTAATTCATCTTCAGGATATTTCGTAGCAGAATTTACAGGAAACATAACCCTCAAGGAAATACAGGACAAGTTCAAGCTGGCAAGTAACAATCTCATCTCACAAATGGGATCAGGTGAGACAAACACCTCAAAGGTCATGGTCTATAAGATGTCTGAGGATTCATATATTGGCATTTATGTAACTGAAAATTCCTTCATTGTTGTGGGAGCTCCAAACGAGAACATCCTGAATGTAATGCTTAATAGCATCAGGTCATTCTCATCAGTGGTGGCACCTACTGTAGCTGATGATGAATCAAGTCCAACAACAGTCTATAATTACGCAGCTGACGATTCCTCTGATGATGATTCCCGCCAGTATGAGGAGTTTTTCGAGGAGATTAACAACAATTTCATTGACTCTGAAAACAATGAGGCAACAGAACCAAATGAAAACAGCATAATGCCTTTTTAATATACTACTAACAATCAAGATATTAGTGGAGAGATAAGATTTATTATTACTAAAAATTATTAGGAGATTATGGTTGTTTAAAATTGGCAATGTCACAATCGAGAAAAAACAGGCTGTGGGCAATGCCAAAAATTACTCCAATTGATGTTGAAAAAACAGATAATCCAATACCATTTCTTGATTATACTTATTGCAATTTTGCTTAGAAGATTATTAAAAAAATAATACTCTTCCTTTTTTTTATTTATTTAGCTAATAACTTTGTTTTATGAATTTAAAGCAATTTAATATTGAACGGGAAACATTACTTTTTCTTAAAGGATTCTCCAATGAAATTATTCAAAAATTTTATTAGTCTTTACTTTAAAATAGTATGTGTAGAGAGAAAAAATATAGGAATTTTTCATATGTTTGAAATTAAAGCTAAAGATAACAGGGGCCGTGTAGTGGTTTTAAAGACTAAAAGCGGAAACATTAAGACTCCGAATCTGATGCCCGTAATTCATCCTCGAAAGCAGGCAATTGACGTTAAGAAGTATGGTGCCGATATCGTAATTACAAATGCCTATCTGATTTACAAGGATGAGGAACTGAAAAAAGAGGCTGTTGAGAAGGGTTTGCATGAACTGATTCATTTTGACGGACCGATAATGACGGATTCAGGTTCATTTCAGCTATCTGTCTATGGTGACGTTGAAATTACAAACAAGGAAGTAATTGAGTTTCAGGAATTGATTAAAACCGATATAGGAACAAGTCTGGACATTCCAACAGCTCCTTTCGTTGACCGTGAAAGGGCAGAAGAAGATTTAGAAATAACATTGGAACGTGCAAAGGAGGCAATAGACTTTAGAAACTCTGAGAACATGGAAATGAAGCTGAATTCAGTGGTTCAGGGTTCAACATTCATGGACTTGAGAAGGTACTGTGCCGATGAGCTTACAAAACTTGATGCGGATCTCTATCCTATAGGTGCCGTCGTTCCATTGATGGAATCTTATCATTACAAGGACCTTGTGGACGTTGTAATGAACTCAGTTGCCCATCTTCCAGACAACAAGGCACGCCACCTTATGGGAGCAGGTCACCCTATGGTATTTGCACTTGCTGTAGCTATGGGATGTGACCTTTTCGACTCAGCAGCATACATACTTTATGCTGAGGACGACAGGCTCCTTTCAACCCGTGGAACATACAAGCTTGAAAATCTTCAGGAAATGCCATGTTCCTGTGAAGTCTGTTCCAACTACACTCCCGATGACTTGAGGGCAATGCCTAAGGAACAGAGAAGGGATTTGATAGCACAACACAATTTACATGTGTCATTTGCAGAGTTGAGACTGATTCGCCAAGCAATATATGAGGGCTCACTGATGGAACTGGTAGAGGAACGTTGCAGGGTTCATCCTAAGCTTCTTGACGCATACAGACAGCTGGCAAAGTATATGGATGACATGGAAAAATACGATCCAAGAAGTAAGAAATCCGCATTTTTCTATACAGGTCCAGAATCCCTTGCAAGAAGCGAAGTGAAAAGGCATTTGCAGAAGCTTCGTGAAATGCCTAAAAAGCGTAATCTTGTAATACTTCCATCAAGTCGCAAACCATACTCAAAGTACATTTCAGGCAAGCTTGGGGAATTCTACACCTATGGGTCTGAAAAGGAAATAGATTTGGAAGACACTGACTTTATGGTTTTGGACATTCCATTCGGTTTGATACCCCTTGATATAGATGAAGTATATCCTTTAAGCCAAAATGATGCACCAAGAATAAAAGATGTGGATAGTCTTGAATTTATCGAGGACTTTATCTCTGAGTTCATGGAATACTATGACCAAACTTTAATTCATTCAAAGATAATCAGGGAACTTGAAGTTGGACTCTACAACGTCCATTCACAGTCAGATGAGATAAGATACAGGAAGGATGACCTAAGGAAGGTCAAGGCAATAGCTGACTACCAGTTTGGAAACGGTGCAGGAGAAGTTCTATTTACAGGAAACATAAAAATTGAGAAAAGTAAAAAGACAGGTAAGATTAGACATATCTATGATGGAAATGTCATAATAGCTAACATGAGGGCATCAGACAGCTATTTGGTCCTCTCCAAGGAAGGAGCAAAAAGACTCCACAACAAGATGCCTTACCCTCAGAACCGTGTAGTGGTAAGTGAGGATTCCGTTCCTTTTGCATTGGACGGAAAAAGCGTATTTTCCAAGTTTGTAGTGACTGCAGACGAAAACATACGTGCAAATGATGAGGTATTGATTGTAAGTGAAAACGATGACCTGCTTGCATATGGAAAAGCATTGCTGTCAGCTCACGAGATGAATGACTTCAATACAGGTCAGGCTATTAAAACCAGAAAAGGAATGAAAAAATAGGTGATATTTATGGATAAGGACAATATGGAGAAAACAACTTCTAACAAGGAGTTAATAGTCAATGCAAGAAAACCTGAAGGAGAATTGGGNNATGAAAGAATGAACAACTCACATGAGCAGATGGCACAATGGGTCTGCAGCCATCTTGACATTGAAGCCGACGATTCCATTCTTGATATCGGATGCGGAGGTGGAGTAAACGTAAAACGCTTTGCTGAAATGATTTCCGATGAAGGTAAGGTTGTTGGAATCGACTACTCTGACGTGAGTGTTGAGAAGACCTCAAAACTAAATAAAGAGTTCATAGATGAAGGTAAAGTGGAGGTAGTGNNATGATAAAACCTTTGATTTGGTTACAGGATTTGAGACAATTTATTTCTGGCCTGACTTCATAAATGACCTTAAAGAAGTTTGCAGGGTTCTCAAAAAGGACGGTGTGGTCTGCTTTGGAAATGAGGTACGTCATGAGGACGGTGAAATGGACAAGTATGATGAATTGGTTGATTTGTTAGACATGAAAATCTACACAGATGACGTTCTAACCCAATCATTGGAAATGGCAGNNGAATTAAGTAAGAATCCAGAAAATCCTTGGATTTGCATAAAGGCTTTTAAAGCCTAAATTCTTTTATTTTTTTTAAAATAGAAAGAGTTATTAATCTTGAAATATAATATACTAAATAAGAATTGTTTCATTTGTATGATTTTTTCATAAAAAACCGAAACATTTATATAGTTATAAAACATAATTTAATATGTTGTTTTAATCTTATGCGGTGTTAGTCCAGCCTGGTTAAGACTCTAGCCTGCCACGTTAGAGACCCGGGTTCAA